>CAYYBR010000185.1:0-8548 GCA_964470035.1 uncultured Saprospiraceae bacterium | reverse complement strand
CACTGGCGACGATCTCGCTATCGCTAAAGTTCATAGCGCAGCCATAGCTTTCGATATAAAAGTGCTTCTGCTTTGGTGCTTGATCACCCTTGTTTAACTCTAAGACCTCTCCTTGTCGATCCTCGCCCAGCATATGTTGTTGTTCTATCATTAGTTTCCACTCCTAAGAGCCATGCAAATATAAAGCAAAGCTATACGCCATGTGACATTATGTCAGGAGCTGTTTTCACTTTCGTAAATGTCTCTGTTGTGCGTAAGATGCATCCTTTGTCCTTCCACTCTTGTACAATATGCAGAAGAAAATGCAGCCTATTTGTCTCTATCTTCTCACTCAGGACGGTACTTTATACCCCAGTTTGTTACAAACTTTGTCTCATTTTGCCCCCAGTTTGTTACAAACTTTGTCTCATTTTGCCCCCAGTTTGTTACAAATAGAGTATATTTGAGATATAACCACTTCGTTATCAATGTTTTATAGACATGCTACAAGGTACTTAGAAGGTTGGAAAGAAAGTACTTCAAGAAAGCCATTGGTCATAAGAGGTGCTAGGCAGATCGGAAAGACAACAACCGTAGAGCTACTAGGTGCTCAATATATCCACTATATATCCTATAACCTCGAGCTACTGCAGGACCAAGCGCCCTTTGAATTAGCTACTTCGATAGACGATCTGGTCGGTCGCATACTGTTGCCTCGCAACCTTCAGACTCAAGATCTCGCAGAGACCCTCTTATTCATAGATGAGATACAAGCATCTTCCAAGGCTATGAACTGGCTTCGTTACTTCTATGAAGCATATCCGCAGCTTCATGTGATTGCTACGGGTTCACTACTTGAGCACGCTATTAGCACAGGTATGACTATACCAGTAGGACGTGTGGAATACATGGTCATGCATCCCATGAACTTTTCTGAGTACTTGATGGCACTCGGTCTTACTCAGCTTTCAAAAGCATTACATGAAACTCCTATTTCTACTAGTTCTCATGATGCACTCATGGATCACTTTGTTACATATATGATGTTAGGAGGCATGCCCGAAGTACTTCATAACTATGTCCATGATCCTAAAGATTACTCAGCACTCGAAAAAACATATAACAGCCTCATCCAAGGATATCTGGACGACATAGAAAAGTATGCGCGTAACCCAACTGATCGAAAAGTACTTAGACACCTTGTAAGTAATATCCCTAACCAAATCCATCAAAGAATAAAATTTCAGAAGTTCGGTAACTCCACCTATAGGTCGCGAGAAGTGGGAGAGGCATTTAGATCACTAGAGATGGCGCGATTAGTAGACATCATCTATCCCACCACAACTACTACTCTACCTGCCTCACTCAATACCAGAAAGAGACCAAAGCTCCACTTTCTGGATACCGGACTTGCCTTGCATATGCTTGGTATAAGACCTCATATATCACAATTAGAAAAACTCTCAGCTGACATCCGAGGAAGTATGATGGAACAGATAATAGTACAAGAGATTAGCTCCATAGCATCTTCGACACTCTACAAAAACAAATTCTGGGTCCGCGATAAAGACGACGCCGATGCAGAGGTAGATCTCGTATATCAGCATGAACACCTGCTCATACCCATAGAGATCAAATCAGGAAGTGCTGGCAAACTCAGATCTCTCCATCAGTATATGGATCGGGCCGACCATCATTATGCTGTAAGATTCTATAAGGGACCCTTTGAGGTCCATGACGCTACTACTATTGCCGGCAAAAAATTCAAACTCATGAATATGCCTGCCTATCTGGGAACACGATTAAAGGAGTATCTGGAGTGGTTCGTGGGGGAGTATTGATACGATTATCCGTTTATCATTTTCTTAACCTCTATCAGGGTAATCTCTCTACATACTTTCATCACAAAATCAGGTATCACATGGCATTAGACAGCAAAATCCATAGATATTCAGTCTCACTTTCGTAAATGATATGTCTTAGGAAATATGAAAATCTCCTCGGCCCTAGGTCTTAAACATTCTACTGTCCTCCATCCTTTTTTAGACTTGCCTTTAGATTATGTATAAAGTCATAATAAAAATCTGTGCGTACAAAAGGGCCGTATGGAGGAAGTTGATGGATGTCCAAAGACGGACTCACATTTCCTTCCAATATTACCGGCATATTATCGGTAATTGCTATATCCCACCCGACTAATGGAATCTCTGAGAGTTCTCTATGTGCTCGTACAACCATAGATATAATGTCATCCCAGTAAGGCAGAATAAATCCTGTTTCTAAAGCCGCTGAGAGATCAGCATTCAATGAACTACCGTTCATCATGATATCAGTTAATCCACCACTATGTAAGTTGATTCCTATAGCTATAGCTCCCTTATGGATATAACTAAATATGGTATCCTTTTGAGGGATCAATAAAATAGGTCTGTACAAATTGATATCTCCAGATCTATTTACAACTGATAAGATCCTCAGTGTTATGAGCTCATCATTTCCAAAGTTTCGAAGTGATGCATGATTCACTAATTTCTCTTGTAGTAGATAGCGACACCCTGTTATTCTTGCTTTTGAAGTCAGAGTAGCTTCGATCTCATTCACATTAATAACGATATTACCCTCTGATAAAAGAATGTACTCATTGTTGTTGTTGAACCTAAAAATTAGAACATTCTTTCCAGTACTTCCATAATATGGTTTTAAGACGAAATTCAAGCCCTTGCTCCAAGGAGCAGATCCTCTTAAAGCAAGGTGACCAGCTTCATCTATAATGCCATAAATCTGGGGAGTAGGCAACTTATGATCTAAGCAATATTGATCAAACTCAAATTTGTTATTTAGGACCTCAGCTTTCGATCTATCAACAATAGAGTGAAGGCAATGTGCCAGTGGCTTATGATACAAATAATCGTGCCTCCTCTCCCAGTTCACACTCTTATTCAACCCAAAAAATGAGTAGTAGAAAGGATGAAGATGGTCTTCAACGGTCATGCTAAAAAGACGACTTTTACTATCTATCTCCTTACGTCTTATATGATTTCTTAGTTTACGCCCATTTAGATATATGTATATCGAGTAAGTGTATAATAATCTGTACTTCATCGAGCTATTTGCCAAGCTTTGATACCAAAGCTTCTTAAGCTCTTCGGGCGCATCTTTGTTTATCAAATAGGGAAGAGTTCTTTTAGCAACTCGTATATTTTTTTTCAACTTTGCTATTCTTCCGATCACCACTTTTATTAACTTCATCTGGTCAATGCATCACTACCAAGCATACTCTCTCAATATCTCTTCGGAGATAGAGTTTCCCGAATTTTTAACATCCCCTAATGCCGATGCGGATGTTAAGATAATCATTGGAGCTACTCCAGACCAACTCCAATCGATTGATGTCGTCAAGAAGGTAAGGTATCAAGTCGCCAGAGATGAGGCCCTCTACAACTTAAAAGGGGCAGGCAAGATTTACATAACCAACGGTAATCTGATTACTGTAGAACCCGAAAAGACCCCAGATTGGGAGCACCTGAAAAACCATATTAGAGGTAGGGCTTTAGCTGCCGCCCTTCATCAGCGCAAATGGCCAATACTTCATGGAAGCGCAATCTGCAGTAATGACAAAGCCGTTATCTTCATCGGGCAGTCCGGTGCAGGCAAATCAACGTTTCTTGGGTCTTTTATAAAAAAAGGATATGACTTTATAACAGATGATCTTTGCCTCATAAAAGCATCCAATGATAACGCACCGCATATATCTCCGGGGTATCCACAAATCAGACTATGGCAGAGTTCTATAGATTTGATTCAATCAAAAGAACATCTGAAAAAAGAAAGACTTGTTAGAACAGGATTAGACAAGTATTTTATGACTCCAAAAACAGAATTCGTCAATAGATCTGTTAATATTAGTCACATCTACATACTCTCCGCCACTCAAGAATCTGAAGTTAAGATTTATGCGCCTCCTAATTTCCTTAAGTTAAATGCCCTCTTACGGTACTCTTTCGCCAAAGGTCATTTGGAGGGACTAGGAGGTCATGCAGAACAGTTTGGGATATTTAGCAGACTTCTCCAACATACAACTATCAAAGCTATAGAAAGACCATTGAACATGAGCTCAGAGTCTTTTTGGGAAATGATTAATGAAGTAGAGGTAGATTTCACAATGAACTAATAATTGGATAATAAAAACATAGTTTGGTTCGCGTCTTATCCAAAATCAGGAAATAATTGGTTCAGGGCATTTTGGACTGCCCTCTTTTCTGATAACCATCAGGTTGACATTAATAGACTCAGTGCAAGCTATAAAATATCTGATTCGGGTTTTTTTGAATTTGCTACGTCACTAAACCCCTCGGAGCTCAAGTATCATGAGCTTGAAAATTTGAAGTCAGAAATAATGAGTTACTTATCCTCTACTAGTAATGAAGTTCTGCCTGTTAAAATTCACGATAAGTTTAAATTACTAAGCGATGATACTCCACTCATCCCCATTCAAAATACTAAAGTCGTCATCTACATTATTCGTAACCCTCTTGACGTAGCAGTCTCATATGCAAATCATGACATGCTATCTTATGATAGGGTTATCGAACGAATGAATGAAAACTATGTCTTGTCACAACTAAAGAATAAAGAATTCTTTAATATTCCTGAAGAAATCGGTTCATGGAGTGAGCATGTATTGAGCTGGACTCAAAATATGCCTTGTCCCGTACATGTCATGAAATATGAAGATATGTTGAATAATCAACTACAAACTTTTGAAAATGCCATTAAGGCTTGTGGCTTGTACATTAGTTCATATGATATTTCTTCTGCATTGAAAAACTGTACATTTGAACGTCTAAAAGCCCAAGAAATGGCAAATTCTTTTATTGAAAAGTCTTCCGTTTCTAAGTCATTTTTCCATATAGGAAAAGTAGGAACTTGGAGCTCGACACTTAATAACACTCAGATCAATCAAATTATATCTGATCATAAAGAAGTCATGCGTATTTTTGGTTATTTGGACGAGAACAACAATCCAACATACTAATTAAATCAATGTATATGCTCAACCTAAAATCTAAAATCAAAAGAAAAGAAGAGAACCTTTTGGCTAGTCCTCTGGCGGATGAAATCGTGATGATGAATGTCAAAACAGGCGACTATCTCAGCCTTAATAGCGTAGCTACCTCTATATGGAATTT
Source organism: uncultured Saprospiraceae bacterium (assembly GCA_964470035.1). Classification (GTDB taxonomy): domain Bacteria; phylum Bacteroidota; class Bacteroidia; order Chitinophagales; family Saprospiraceae; genus JAJRXG01. Next base: position 3,380 of record CAYYBR010000185.1, on the reverse strand, counting down.
ATTAGAACACCCAGTCTCAGGAGAAGAAATATGCCAAAAACTAATTCTGGAGTACAACATTGATGAAGAGACTTGCTTAACAGAGACAACCAAATTCCTCACTCGACTGCAAGAAGAGGACTTGATTCGTATCGATGAGTAAGATCTTATCTATTCTTGTTCGTAAATCGAGAGCTCTCCTCCGGTTCAAAAAACCATTCATGGTTATCGAAGCAATGATCCTACTCCTTATCTCTAAGACAGCTCTAATCTTTTTACCGTTCTCTTGGATATCGAAGTTAATGGGAACCATAGAGACCGAAAGTTCTTTCACTCAAACACTTGGCAAGCATGATCTAAAACTCATTAGACAATCTATTGTGATTGCTGATAAAAACATTCCTATAGAAACGTCTTGTTATCCTCAGGCTCTAACTGGTAAAATTATGTTGAGCTATCGCAGACATCGCAGTACTGTATATCTAGGTATACTAAAGTCTCAAAAAGGCCCCTTAATGGGGCATGCTTGGCTTAGACATGGCGATTTCATAGTAACGGGTAAAAACAGGATTAAGGAGTATCAAGTTATTACCACCTATTCTTAATAATTAAGCCTTTCGCATGAACGACATCATTCAAAAACTAAATCCCAACAAAACGGCTTCCATCCGTGAGTTAGGAAAAGTGGATATCACTGAGCTAAAGCAACTCATATCTAAACTAGGTGATCAACTATGGGAGATAGAAACAAATGGACGAGAAAACGGTTTTGCAGTATTTCATCATACCCAGCATGTCATATTCAGATTTCCCCATACTTCGATCACTCGCTTAGATGTCCACGATAATCCTAGTTGGGCCATATGGAAACCTTTCCTCTTACCCATAATGGAAGCTTCAGTTAAACCATATGGATATAAGAATGGACAGTTTAAAGCTGTTATGCTTGCTAAACTCAAGGCTGGACATGGCATTGATAAACATCGCGATGGATTACCTGAGTACTACTACCTTCATAAGATTCATATCCCCATCCAAACCAATTCTAAGGTACATTTTCATATTGAACCTCAAGATTACTTCCTGAAGGAGGGCTTTGCCTATGAAGTAAATAACCTACTCCCCCACTATGTGGCTAACAAGAGTAAACAGGATCGAATACACCTCATTTTTGAATACATCAATGAATACTCTTAATTTTACAGGATAGCCGCGATTTATGTATCTTTACGCTGCATTTCATCAAGAAAGACTAAATATGAGTAACCACAGCGATACTAAGAAAGAATGGCAAAGCCCTGAACTAGAGAAATTTAATAAAATGGACCTAGTGAAAGGTGGAGCAGCTCCGTTTTCATTGGAAAGCGGAGTCTGCTACAAAACGGGTAGTTAAATTAGTCAAAAGAACAAGCACTCGGTCCAGTTTACCTGTTAATAACAGCTTCAGGATTTTTTTATGTGGGCAGCTTAATTGCCTATCATAGTTGTTATGTTAACTCCATAGCTTTTCTCCACGTTTATTCAAGTGGGGAAAAGGTAGATCAATAATTGGTTTCTCTAAGAACTGGCATAGCTCTGTCCAACCATCTCCATTTTCCCAATTCACTATTAGTAAATCTCCCTCCCGAGAGTCAAAGTACTTTTTGACATTTTCTATATGAGAAGAGTATAACTTAAGATAGTGCTCTTCATAGCCCAACACCTCTGAAGTTCCATATAACCATTCTCTATAGGGATTTTTAACTCCACTAAAAAAGTCCGCACAGCTCGCAAGCCATTTTCTCTCATCTCTAAGAGTTAAGATAAACTTGCTTTTAGGAAAAGCTACGTCCAACTCCTCGTAAAGCAAGTACCACGGATTATCCAAAGTAGCATCAAATCTTTCCATATACTCCAGAAAAGGATCATAATCATCATTTCGCAACAAATCAACACATCTATCTAAACCCCATAATCTTTTTAGATCATCGAGTCCTCTATTGCAACTATAACCCAATACTTTCAGAGCCAACGCTAAAGACGTAGTACCAGTTTTATGAAATCCGATTCCAAATACTTTCCTCTCTTCTAACTTCATATAACATACAGATATAATACTATTCAAACCAAACCACCAAAGTAAATCTTTGACCACTTATCACCTCTGTTACTTCATGTACTGTATCAGATCGGAAAGCCACTAACGACCCTTTCCTACATGGAACCGAAAAACCCTTCTGTGGTAGATGTGGTAACAATCCATATAGTTTCAATAAGCCCCCTTCATAATTAAGCCCATCCTGATCAGCACTCTGTTCATTTAAAAATAGTACGGTGGTTATTTTTCTGTGAATTTTGCCATCCTCGTTAGCCACATCATCCTTGTGCATAGCAAAATAATGTCCCGTTTCATAAACTAGTGCCTGAACTGGTTTGCTATAGTTCAGACTTAAGCCAAAATATTCTTCTAATTCTCCACTAATACTCTTATTAAACTCTTCAAGTACTAATTTCTCTAATTCTTGAGACAGTTCATGTTTAAATGTCTTTCTCAAAGTTATTTCCTTCAATTCAAGACTGCTTTTTGACTTAGCAGAAACCATTTCTTCTATTATTCGATCACACAAATTGTCGTCAAATGCGCTATCTATTATCTTTACTCCCAAATTCTCAAAAAACAAATTGTTATTCATAAGACTATACACTCACATAAACTACCCTCTTTGCAACTCTTCATAATGTTCATTCCAAAGAACATTATAAATATTATTACTTAAAGCTGACTTCCAAGGTTTATTATTCTCTAAATAATGTAATATCCGTATGTCATCGATCATCATATCATCACTTTGTCTTTTCTCAGGTTCAAGATGCACAAGAAAATTATATTTATCAGGCAAAAATCCAACATTATTCTGAAAGTACTGATTAAGTACATACTGATCCGTATGTCTTGTTTCATTAAAACTAAAGAGTATAGGACTAATGGCTTTAACCAATTCTAGATAACAAGATGGATTTAGAGAATTCACATGAACCATAAAAACACCACTGTTAAATGACTTATAATATACCTTGGAAGAAGTAATATCATTATTAGATCGCGGAATAAATGTATCCTTCTCTCTTATCTGCCCCCGCTTCGCAAGTACATCAGGAACTGCAAATAGAGGATATTCAACTTTCATAGAAAATATAGGGCTCAAATCTCCTACGCAAAGAATGTCACTATCTAAATAGAGCACCTTTTCATATTCCATAAAACGAAATGCTTCCAAACTATAAAACTGCTTTTCACCTTTTATCGCTATTGGCCAATACTCAGCTAAAATTTGAATTCGGCTCACTAAAGCAGCCGACGGACGCTGAAAAACTACATTAGGAAATATTCCTAGTTCTGCTTTCTCCTGATCTGTTAGATC
>CAYYBR010000184.1:0-8567 GCA_964470035.1 uncultured Saprospiraceae bacterium | reverse complement strand
AAAGATGGATTGGAAGATTGACAAGTTCTGTTGTATTGGCATGTGATATCGTCCTGTCAAAAGTAGTGACAGAAGTCACTGAGTCTCCAACCCATACAATTTCATTGTTTTGGTCAAAAAAGAAAAAAGCCATGGGGTCATAGATTGTTGTGACTTCTGTTACATTTTGTACAGCTCTATATTGTGTTTCTAGTCTTTGATATTCGAGCCCTGCTGAGACGCTTATGCCATTACTCCACTCATTACCAATTAGTATCCCTCCTTTTATTGCTACAAGAGGATTGAACTGTTCGTTCCATTGATCTAGGTAGGTAGTTTGGTCTGAGGCTTCACTGGCTAATCCAACTGATTCTATAGGTTGAGAAATTTGGATGTAAGGCTCGATAAAGATTCTTGATTTTGACTTGCCAGTCAATTTACACCTTTTTAAAAGCCCCTTTGAATTAACTTGCTGTAGAGAAGTTACATAAAGATCCAATAAAGCAATTGAGCTGAGCTTTTCTGAATAGTTATGTGTTGATGGCGAATGTTGAGAACTACGGTTGCTTAGTTGGTTTGAAGGGATGGCCTTTTCTGATATATTAACATCAGTTCTATTTTGGTATACTAGATTGGCTTCTTGGATTGTTGTGTAATTGGAAGTAGAAGAGAGGTGCAATTCTTGACTTTTGTTATTTCCAGTTACGACGTTAGTCGGTAGTCTAATTTCGCTGATATCAGAAATTTCATTTTTAGTGGAAGAACTGATCGTAGCATTTGTTCTTTTTGTAGATCCGTCTTCTAGTTTATTCGGGTGTTCTAATGGGTTTATATCTAGGTCTTCATTCTCATTTGCTTTTATTGCTGAATTTTGGGTATTATTATTTTTTTTATTATGCCGATCAGATGGCCTAGTGATAGAGGTGGTATGCTCAATTTTAGCAATATCTAATTGCTCTGATTTTTGATGCGTTGAATTTGAGAAAGGCTGAATTGAAGATAAGAAGTAAGGTGATTGATTTGAAGTTGTAATGATGCCTATACAGGTTATGCCGAGTAGCGTGAAGAAAAAGGGAAGCATTCTTCTTCTGTTGGATTTAGGACGCCTAATGCGAGCCCATAGCTCTTCTTTTTGAAGCACGGGCACTTCATGATCATGAAAGTGATCCTGCAGTATGTTATCTATATGATTAGGAGACCTTTTCATAAGTAGCATTTTTAATGATTATGGTTTGAAGTCGTGTTCTTGCTCTTGTGAGCAGAGATCTAGATGAGCTTTCAGCTATTCCCAAGTGATGGCTGATTTCTTTGTGGCTATATCCTTCAATGATATGCATATTGAAGACGATTCTTTCTTTTGGACTGAGTGATAGTAAGGCTTTCAATATTTCATCATTTTCAAAAGCTTTTGGCATCGTGCTCGGAGCTGCATCCTGCATAGATGATATTTCCAGCCATCTCTTTCTCTTCTTGATTATGCGAAGAGACTCGGTCACTGTGATGCGCTTCATCCAGGCCATTGCAGAAGCGTCGTCTTTATAATTGAACTCCTTCAGTTTTTTGAATATCCTGATATATGTCTCTTGAAGCACATCGTCAGCAACACTTGGTTCAATAACATATCTGATGGCCACACTTTTCAATTTAGCACAGGTGAACTCGAAAAGCGCTTTTTGAGCGCTCTCGAGACCTGTATTTGCTTCTTTGAGAAGTGTTTGTAATGACATATGAATTATAAGCTATGGATTGTTCATGAATTGTTTATGGATTTATATTTATTGTTCGAATGAAGGGACTCTAAAAAAGCCTGAAATATTCTCTAAATTAAATGTGGTGGAATTGTCGTCAATACAATTTACAGATCCATTGAAAGAGCCTTCGGCTCTTCCGGGAAAATCTTCCAGAATAGAAAAAGAGGCCGTCACTGAAATCGTAACTGATTGCTCAAATCCTTCACATACAGAGTCTTCATCTCTCATGAATAATCCATTTACAGGTACATTGTTAATGTCAAAATTAGGATTGGTTTTATAATCACTTGGAATTTCCATGTGCATTAAAAATCCTTCTATACCTAAGAAGTCAATTACATTCAATTCTCCTCCCTCAAGATTGGCAGTAATATATAAGTCTCGAATATTGTTATCATTTCTACTAATTCGATTAGAAACGAATATGTCTTCCAGAAAAGTGAACTGCCCAAGACTTTCAGCATCTAAAAAGATGATGTCGCCTACCTCTTCACAAACTGAGACGTCCTCGAATACTGCTGTAGTTTCTCCGTTCTCGATGATGAGCTCCTCAGACATCTGCAATCCAATCAGATCTGTTACCTCTACTCCTATGTCAGGCCCATCACAATACACATATCCTATCTCAAAAGAACCATCATCATTCAGAGGAAACTGATCTCTGTTTTCTCCTTGTGATACAGTTACAAAACCATCGGTTACTGGATCTCCTTCGCAATTCAAAGCATTGCCAGTTATCTGAACTGTGAAAGTCTCAGATTGGCTTACTGTGATTTCTCCAAGATCTTGATCGGATGAAAAAGGTCCAAAAGTTTCAGAGAAGACGGTTTCGTTGCACCTATCCAAAACTTTGAGTTCGAAACTCTCATCTTTGGGGAAGTTATATAATCTAAAAGAACCGTCTTCGCATAACCAGCCCCCTTTTCGTCCAAATAGTTCGCTGCAAACATAGATTTGCAGAAATGATCCTCCGACAATGTTATTGCCTTCCTCTGTTTGTGTATCAAAGTTTACAACTCCTGTTATTTCTATTGGATCAGTCATAAAGTCCACATTCCAACTGCTGAAGTGACTCACATCTCCGATATACGCATTACCTTCTCTGTAGGCCTCACCTTCTTGCACCCAGATACCCTCCACTTCATTATAGCTCCATAAGGGTATAGTTGGAGTCGCATGGTTTCTTAAGGCTATAGGTATAGGGAATGTTAGGGTAGCATTGGCTCCTTCATCAAGGTTGAGTATTGATCCATCTGATCCTATTAATTCTACTTGCAGCATCCCCATGCTGCTGAGCGATCTTAAAGTTCCAACTTCATCTATCCCGGATAAATCTCCGATCATACGCTGGGCAAGATCTTCTGCACTTGGATCTATCCATGCCATTGCTACACTTACTTCTCCTGTATAAGGTGCACCCATATTGTCGACTATACCATTGGCAGGAAGTTCTATGCTCGCTCCGTTGGTTTGGTTCAAAGTACCTCCAGTAGGAGATGAAATGCTACCGATCATTTCACGATCTAGCATTTTGATCTCTGTATAGTTCTGTCGATTAGGCACTAATGAGAATCTCCTAAAGGCTTCGAACTTGCCTGGTGAACTAACACTGACAAAAGCAGCAGCACCCTTGTTCTCTACCTCTGGGATTAAGAAGTATCCTTCTTCATTCGTAACTAATTGTAGCGGTGCTAAGCCACTGCGATATACAACTTGTGCTCCGCTGATTGGCACGCCTTGTTCATCGATGACTTGGCCATAGAGAGTGCAATTCACAATCTCTTGCGGCTCTGGTAAGGTCACTCTTGGTGACTCTTCAGTAATTCCTTCATCAGCACAAGATCCTATCAAGAAGATAGTGGCGCATGTGAGAAAGTAGAGAATCCTTTTTGGTGCTTGTGTTGTCATGATTCAAAGTTCTTATTGCTCCTATAAAAGGAGTAAGACTCAAAACGCTGCAACCCAAACATATTTTTTCTACTTATGAGATTCACTAGTGCTCTTTAGCAGTAGTGTCCTAGGACATGGATTTTAATATTTACGAAAGTGATATCAAGTCAACTTGAATCTCAGATATGTTGGATTGACAGTATTGTCTTAACAATATAACGATCAACTCCAGTATTAAATCCATAAGAAAATGCGTAAGCCACATGATTAGATCACCAACATGCATTAGTATCTGGCATTTTTAATGGATTCCGTACCTTAACTATCCATGAAAGGCATAGTCAAACCAGACACAGGATTGTATCACTTCATGCAATGGGCCTTCTTCCCTCTAGTACTAGTAGTGACGCCATGGCTGATCTACCTTTTGATTAGTAATGGCGGATCAGTTGCGATAGTAACCTATGTAGTAGCGGTAGGAGTAGGATTGATCTTTTGGTTAGCGGAGTGGCTGATGCCATTTAAGGAGAAGTGGAATCATTCTCATGGAGACATCGGCAATGATATCGTCAGTGGTGTGGTAGCTTACATCATCTTACCCATCTTTCTGAAGCCGTTGTTCATAGCGATGCTCGCAGGAGCTGCCGCTTGGTTGTCACTACAATATGGGGGAGCTATCTGGCCAAGTGACTGGCCAGTGATAGCACAGCTACTACTGATGTTGATCATAGGTGATGCAGGCAGATACTGGGGACATCGACTGGCTCACGAAGTGCCTTTCTTATGGAATTTTCATGCCATCCATCACTCCACAAAACGACTATACTGGTGGAATGCTACGCGCCAACATCCAGTAGATAAGACATGGTTCACCTTTACGGAGATGTTATTTCCTGTGCTGCTTGGGGCCGATGGTATCGTGCTGTCGATGTACTTTGGCGTCACTGTCGTGTGCGGATTTTCTCAACACTGCAATATCAATATCAAACTTGGCCCTCTCTATTACTTCTTTAATGTAGTAGACCTACATCGTTGGCACCACTCTAAAGTGATCCAACAGTCTAACAATAACTACGGCAATAACCTGATCATATTTGATCGCTTGTTCGGTACATACTTTCATCCCGAAAGACAGGAGGATCCTAACAAGCACATAGAAGAGATCGGCCTTTTAAATCCAGAATACCCTGAAGGATACTTAGGACAGCTAGTCGCACCCTTTAATGATGGCCTAGATAAAAAGTCAGGTTAGACGAGCGATCGCACCCAAGACTTGAAAAACTCTGTCCTTCTGCAGGATCTTAAGAATTAATTACTCCCTTCAACTGATCATTCATGTTTCGGAGATCTAATCCTCCTTCATAGATGGATTTTAGATTCACCATATAGAAAGACCATCCTTCGTAACATCCAAGTCTTATATCTTTCTTGGACTTGTCATCAGTAGGTATGTTACTTTGAGTGAGTGTGACGAGGACTTCTTCATTTACTTGTTCAAGCTTAATTTCTACAGGACAGGTCCCGGCGAAGGAGAACACCAGTTTATCTTTTCCATTAGTCTCTAGGACTTCTCCCTCTTCCACGATATCCCAAGTGTGCCATGACCAAGCATATTTATCCTCAGGTTGTATGTGTTCTTCAGGCCCGACTGCAGATCCATCAGGGCGAGTATAGTGCGCCTTACTTAGGAACCATCTTTCTAATTCTTTGGGTACTGTCCACGCATCAAAAAGAGCTGATATAGGTGCCTTGATGGATATTTTTCTACTAAAACAAGTCCAGTCGAAGTCTTTCATATCTTGAAGATATCTTGCGTGTTATCAGGTAGTATGGTCTAAGATGCTAAAGATTTGCTGTTCCATCTTAACTCAGCAGCATTTTTCTATCTTACCACTAACCTTAGCTGTATGGATACTATCTCACTTACTAAAAATCAGCGAGCAAGCCTAGTGTTTCATGGCATGCTCGTCATACTTTTTGGTTTTTTTGGAGGCATGGCTTGGCTAATAGTGCTCGGCGAATACCTACAGCTGTGGCCATTGCCGGCGATCGAAGCAGACCTTCCACAGACCAAAGAACTTTGGCGCAATGCGCACACTGGTCCGATCACCAATGGTATCCTCGCCATCGCCATAGCGGGGGTAAGTCCACTTTTTACACTTTCTAAGAAGACTGCTCGCTGGTTGCAGGCAAGTGTGATTATCATGATATGGTTTAATACTATGGGCTATCAGATGAGCCCCTTTACCACTAATCGGGGACTCAATACTTCGGGTGGTTTCATTGATGCGCTTTGTTACTTTTCTTTCTATATAGCCGTTTTTGGAGCTTTTGTGGCGGTCATCATATCACTGATTGGATCTTATAAAACTATGAGATCCGCTACAACCTAAGGTGATATGGCTTCCACTTTCGTAAATATGTCTTCCAAGCAAACAGACTACTTAGTTATAGGAGCAGGGGCGATGGGCTTGGCATTTGCAGATGAGATTTTCCATTTATCGCCCAAAGCAAAGATTACAATCGTAGATAGAAGAAGTCAAGTAGGCGGACACTGGGTAGACGCTTACCCTTTTGTCAGGTTACATCAGCCAGCTGCTTTTTACGGGGTGAATTCTAAAAAATTGGGAAATGATACTGCAGACCTATCTTCTAAATCAGAAATTCTAACTTACTACAAGCAAGTGCAATCAAAATTAGAAAATAGCGGCCAAGTAGAATTTTTATTAGAATATGAATATAAAGGTGATGGGCAAGTAGTAAGTCTAAAAGACCCATCCAAAGGACTTAGATATCAAGTGCACCGACGCATCGTCGATGCATCCTATATGAATGTAGAAGTTCCTTCCACTCATCCTCCGAAGTTCGAAGTAGATGAAGGTGTTCATTTGGTGCCTCTTAACTCGTTGGTGTCAGAGTATGATCAATGGGAGCACTTTTGCGTGATAGGCAATGGAAAAACCGGTATGGATGCCGTTCTCTTTTTATTAGAAAAAGGAGTGCATGAAGATCAGATCCAGTGGATCTGTCCACATCAAGCCTGGTTTTTTAATCGACCTGCTTTGCAAGTCGGTAAGGTAGCAAAAGAGATACTAGCACATGCTCGGGAGATGCTAAGTGCTTCTACAGTTGATGATATCTTTCTAGCTATGGAAAAGAGTACTGGAGGTATCACGAGATTAGATACATCAACTCTGCCGGACAAATGGAGATGTGCTACTATAAACCCCCAAGAGATTGCAGAGCTGCGAAAGATCAAGCAAATCATAAACAAGGGCCGGGTAGATAAAATAACGACAGATACTATCCAACTAAGGGAAGGCGAAGTCGCATATGCCGAGAATACACTTTTTGTAAACTGTACTGCCGATGGGTTGGCTAAAAGACCAAGTGTTCCGATATTTTCTGATGGAAAGATAACGATGCAGTCGATTCTTTTTTGCCAACAAGTATTTAGTGCAGCGACCATCGCAAAATTAGAATTGTCTAATCTATCAGATAAGCAAAAGAACAGGGTGATCCCTCTTCCTCATCCTGAGTATAAAGAAGATTGGCCTGCTCTGCTTTCTGAAGGAGTTGATAACCTGCTCACTTTGCACAAGTTCTTTCCTCTTTGGATGTTTCGCTCTAGATTAAACTTTATGTCTCACGAACCGATACTTAGCTATTTTTACTACTCGGGTCAAGCGATGAGCTTAGGGGCTAAGCTCAAAAAGGCTAAAGCTAGGTTCTCGCCTACATAAGTTATATCGCTAGTTTAGATAACAATATGTTGTACTTTCTATTCTGTTCTTAACCATAACATAAAGAGCTACTAATACTATCAGTAGATATATCTGCCTATTCGCCATATGCAGAGGAGGATAGAATTATGGTTAATACTATCTTTTAGATAAGGAGAGTTCTCAGAATCTTTATACAGATAACAACCCAATCTAAGATTTGGATTTAGCGAGTTTCTTTTTTAGCTTATCGAGATATTTCTGTTTATATGGGTGCGGATTATTTTCTAATGCGATAGTCGCGTACTCTATAGCTTTTTCTAAATCCTTCTCGGTGCCTATACCATCTTTATAATAAGTACTTACTGCATAGGCTGCACAAGGAAGTCCAAGGTGTGCTGACGATTCTGCGTATTCGAACGCTTTTTCATGATTTTTTTTAGTTCCACATCCACAATGGTAGGCAAACGAAAGAAGTATTTGTGCTACGGCATCTCCTTTATCTGCTTTTTCTTTTACACGACTGAAAGCCTTTTTAAGACTTTTCTGATTCATAGACGCTCCCCAGTGATTGCCTGCTTTCTTTGCAAGCCTGGTTGCTTTCTTTACCTTACTTTCCTTTGGAGCTTCTTCTTCGGATGCGGCACAGAAGGCCATGCGATAGTAGGGAACGGCATCATAGTTTTGACGATCGAAGATTTCTTTCTCAAGAATCTTGAGGGCAGACTCGATGTTGCCAGAAAGTAGATTTTCATATCCCTCTTTTATATATACTTCTTGTTCTGAGAAAAGCTCGCCCTGCGCTAAAAGAAATGTAGGACCATAGAATACTAAGCTGAGAAAGAATATATTTTTCATAAGGTGAATATATTAATAAAAAACTTAATATATCATCGAGTAATATGAATGTTCATTAAAGAAAGTAAGTGCTGCTGGTTATATTCATCTATTGTTGTAATTTTTGAACATCTTTTCAAATAGCTAATCCAGTAAGTCATGAGTGAGTTTGATCTAATCATAAAAACAGCAGAAAAAAGCATGGGCTTCGCACCGAGTAGTCTAACTGCAATGAGCAAAAAGCCCAATATCCTCGGAGCATTTACCATGCTCTTTGCTAGTATCAAGGGTTTTCAGTCTTCAGAAGTCTCGGCGGCGATGGGTTTAAAAATGGCTATCAAAAACTTAAAGTGGACGATACAAGCTAAGAAAGAAAGACACCTTGAAG
>CAYYBR010000183.1:0-8632 GCA_964470035.1 uncultured Saprospiraceae bacterium | reverse complement strand
TCTCTGAATTATGCCAAAGCTCGAGCTGAGCCAATACTTGATTTGTAAAAGAGTTTGACATTACGAATGATGGATGCCCCGTAGCACATCCAAGGTTAACTAACCTGCCTTCTGCAAGTACTATTATATCCTTTCCATCTATCGTGTACTTATCTACCTGCGGCTTGATTTCAATCTTGGACTCACCATGATTATCATTCAGCCAAGCCATATTAATCTCATTGTCAAAATGACCGATATTACAAACGATCACTTTGTCTTTCATGGCCTCAAAGTGACGATCGGTGATTATATTTTTATTACCAGTGGCAGTTACAACTATGTTAGCCTCTGTTATAGCTGTATCCATCTTCTTAACAGCAAAACCATCCATAGCAGCTTGAAGGGCGCATATTGGATCTATTTCGGTCACAATAACTCTACATCCAGCTCCCTTTAAAGATGCCGCAGAGCCTTTTCCTACATCACCATATCCTGCCACAACCGCGACCTTTCCTGCCATCATCACATCTGTTGCTCTTCTTATAGCATCCACACATGACTCCTTACATCCATATTTGTTATCAAATTTAGACTTGGTAACGGAGTCATTGATATTAATTGCAGGCATCGTAAGCGTGCCATTTATCTCTCTCTCATATAACCTATGAACACCAGTTGTAGTCTCTTCACTCAGCCCCTTAATCCCATCTACTAGTTCAGGATGTTTATCAAGAACGATGTTAGTAAGATCACCACCATCATCTAATATCATATTTAATGGCTTACCACCTTCAAAAGCAAATAGAGTCTGCTCTATAGCCCACCAAAATTCTTCTTCTGACATACCTTTCCAAGCATAAACTGGCACTCCAACTGCCGCGATTGCTGCAGCAGCGTGATCCTGTGTACTAAAAATATTACAAGATGACCACGACACCTCCGCACCTAAATCTACAAGCGTTTCTATCAGTACTGCAGTTTGTATAGTCATATGCAGACATCCTGCTACTCTAGCTCCTTTAAGAGGCTTGGAGTCACCATATTCTTCTCTAAGAGACATTAGACCCGGCATTTCAGCCTCCGCTAATTCAATCTCTTTTCTTCCCCATTCTGATAAATTAATATCTCGGACTTTGTAAGAAGTTTCTACTGTTGTACTCATAATGATATTTGGACAATTAATAAAAAGTTGCGCGAAGATAAGCCAACTATAGGTGGATTGATAGCATACAGATCAGAAAATGCTATTCATCGCAGCACTCTCTTCTAGAGCTATCACATCCTGCAGATTCGTATGATCTACTAACCTATCCAGATAAGTTTTGGTTGCTTTATCAGCAACCTCCACGTGCTTTACAGCATAGTAAATCTCGCGTTTGGCATAGTTACATGCGTTGGGATTGGTCTGGCAGAGCTGCAGATAGATATAACAGAGTTGGACACGAGGATCTATGGCTTCAGGATAAATAGACTTTGCGAATTTGTATGCTTGTATGGCCTCCTTGTGGTTTTTCTCTTTCATCAACTCTTGGCCGATCATCATAAGATCTTCATACGATAGCTTCATTGCTTTAGCATTCCTTTTACGACGACTTTCCAGATAGCTATCCCATTCTGTCAACTTTGGTTTTTGAGTAGGACCAGTAAAAACAGAATCATATATGCTAATTGATGAAATAGTGATATAGATTAAAATACCTATAAAACTTATCGCTACCAGATGTTTGACTTGTATCTTCGAGTTAAGATGCATAACTAAAAATACTGCTTTTGAACTTCAAATACAATATGAATTATGACCTCATACAGTTTTAAAGCACCCCTTCAGAAGCATTCTAATAACTTATGGAGATATCATGTGAAAGTACCTTTTGACATAGTTAAGAGTTCCAAAAAGGCAAGCATCAAACGATTTATCTGCACGATCAATTCTTCTCAAGAATTCCCTGCTTCATTCATACCTGCTGGAGATGATATATACTTTATTAAGATCAACTCAAAGATTTTAAATAGCCTTAAAGTTCAAGTCGGTGAAGAACTTGATATTGCACTTGTGGAAGACAAAAGCAAATACGGCATGCCATTAGCCCAAGAGATGAAAGAACTATTAGAAAATGACGTAGAAGCAAGTGACTTCTTTCATCAATTAACTCCAGGAAAACAAAGAAGCCTATTATATCTAGTCAACAATGTTAAAAGTTCATCAAAAAAACTTGAAAAGGGTTTTGTAATTCTAGAACACCTTAAAGAGCAAAGAGGGAAACTAGACTTCAAAATCCTTCAACAAGATTTTAAAAACAAAAGAGGACTCTTTTAGTACGGCCTCCTAGTTATTAAGGATAAGCGGCAAGCCTTCATCTCCTCCTCCTACTATTACTATTTTTGTGTTGGGCGATTGAGCAAGTTCTAAAGTAGCCTCTATACCTTTATCAGCAAGAATTTTATCAGTTAAACTAGCACTCAAGATTCTATTAGCATCCGCTTTGGCTTGTGCTTCAATAATCTTTCGCTCCGCTTCTTTTTTCTCCTTTTCTAATCTGAAGTCAAACTGAAATGCTAACTGCTCTTCTTCCAACTTTTGCTCGATAGCAGCTTTTAACTTATTAGGGAGCTGGACAGATCTAATCAGGATAGCGTCTATCTCTATAAATTTACTCGAAATAGCATTTTTTGTTTGCGTATAGATTTCATCCTGTATAGCCTCCCGTTTAGTCGAGTATAGTTCTTCGGGAAGATACTTTCCTATTACCTCTCTAGTTGCAGATCTCACTTCAGGCTTAATAATACGATCGAGATAGTTAGAACCTATGCCATCGTGAAGATATCCTATCTTCTCAGATATGGGCTTGTATCGAAAAGTCAGTTCTACATTGATTGATAGTCCATTTTTCGATAGAACATCCATGTCCTCAAAATCTTCATTAATACGAACATCATATATGATCATATTGTCCCAAGGCATCACAATGTGAAATCCCTGGTCATAGATCTTTTCTTTATCAATTCCTCCTGCAAATCTCTTAAACTTAACACCCTTCTGACCTGGGTCAATCGTAACGAATGTAGTATTGCTCAAGAGCAAGATTAACATTAGTAGGATAAAGCCTGGAAGGATATATTTTGAAAGATTTAGTCCTTTCATCGGGTTATTACCCGGGTTTACATTGATCGTAGCCATAGTATATCTTTTCTTTCTGTTAAAACACTTTACGTAAATATACAGTTTGTCTGATAGTCAGTTTCTATCGATGAAATCAGATCTTTTGTCGAGTCTTTCTGGGAAGTCCTGATATCATCATATCTATGTGTTTATTAATATCTCGAGATGAGATATCTCGAAGACAGCGCATATGAGAAAGTGGGCAGGTCTTTTTACCATATTTAGAGCACGGCTGGCAGTCTAAACCCAAATAGAGATCGTAGTTTTCTACCATGCTATTCTCCTTGTAGATTGGCTTGAATCCCATCAATGGAGATGTACTTCCCCATATCACGAGTGTCGGCTTTGATAAGGCCGCAGCTACGTGCATAAGCCCAGTATCACCTGTTATCACGATGTCAGCATTGCTTAATATCGATATAGATTCTCTGAGTGTAGTCCTTCCGATGTAGTTTTTCACACTAGGTGACTCCTCATATTCTATAGATGAAACATCATCTCCTCCTAATAGGCTAAATGTCAAATCCTTCCTTAGAAGCACATCTTTGATCAAAGAAGAAGGTATCCGCTTTGTAACATAAGTACCTCCAAGAACGACAGCTACATGCGGTTTAGATTCTCGATTAGCTCCTCCACTTTGTAGTGGAAATACATCTAAACCAAGACCGTCATAAGATATGTCTAAACTCTCGGCACAATCGAAATAACGAAGTAGCACATGACGTGGAGCTAGACCAGGGTCTTTAGACTTTATGAATTGCCTTGTGCTAGACCTTTCTTTATTATACGATTTACGAAAGTGACCTAATCGTGACTTTAATAAAATCGACCTCAGACTACCGTGTAGATCTACAACATGATCAAACTTTTCTGCATATAGTTGGCCCATATTAGTCATTTCATGTAGCCATAGTCTGCTGATATAAGGATTATCCTTTAACAAAGGTGCACAGGCTGTCTTTGTTATGAAGTGCACCTCAGCGTTTCGTTGTTGGACTAATGTCCTAATTATAGGAGTGGTGATAAGAACATCACCTAAAGAACTGTAGCGAATTACAAGAACCTTCATCATTAGCTTTTGTGAATATAAAGAACACCTTTCATGCCTGCCACACATTATTCGTCATACCTAGCGCACAAGTATTATTTTTGGTTATAGAACTTCGAAGTTATACTTGGTTGAAAGAAAAAAACATATACGACAGAGTCCAAGATTATTATAGAGGAGAGCGGATAAGCAACGCTTTGCTTTTTTTGATAGGAGGTGCTGGTTTGGTGTGGACGTTTCTCCTTTTCTTTTGGAGACAAGGTCATCTTAGTACAGGACTTTTCATAAGTACCATACCTCTGAGTTTTTTCTTCATAATTACAGGGTTATATCGATTTGTAAGATCTTTCAAGCGCTATAAGCGTTCTACCTCATTTGTTGGAGGAGAAAACTTTCTTTTGAAAGAAGAACTCCCTCATTTGGAAGCGAGGGAGGTGAGGTTCAAACAAAAAAGGCGAGTTGATTTAATAGGGATCTGTATTGGGTTCTGTACAATTACCTTAGCCATTTTAGCTGGATGGAATCATATATTCTTAGGAACGTCTATAAGTCTACTTTTCTTTTCGTCTTTCTTATTGATATTTGATCTATTCGGACAATACAGAACTTCGGAGCTCCTACATCATCTACATAAACTTAACTAAAAGGGCGACACTAATGTATCGCCCTTCTCAACTACTAAAACCTATAAGAGAAGTGAAGTTCTTCTCCACATTCTATTAATGGACAAATTAAATTGAAAACTCACAAGATTTTGATAGAAGAAACCCTCAAATAGTCACTATCATATACCCTGAGAACTTAGTCTACGATCAAGGTACTTGCCGATAATATCATATTCTAAATTAACAGTAGATCCTATCTTAAGATATTGAAAGGTAGTATGTGCAAAAGTATATGGGATCACTGCGATACTGAACTGATCGTTCTGAGGATTGACCACAGTGAGGCTTACCCCATTAACAGTTACTGATCCTTTGCTTACGAGTAGATTTCTATCACTTGGTGTGTATCTAAATGTAAAGGTCCAACTACCATTCTCATCTTTGATATCGATACAGGTCCCAATACTGTCTACATGGCCTTGGACGATATGGCCATCGAGTCTTTCTCCTACTTTGACACATCTTTCGAGATTAACATAATCTCCCACCTCCTTTTGGCTCAAATTGGTGAGATCTAATGTTTCCTTTACAGCCACTACACTGTAGGATTTGTCATGAAGTTCAGTAACAGTTAAGCATATCCCTTCATGACTTATACTTTGGTCTATGGTTAGTTCACTTGCAAGTTCAGATGAAACCTGAAACTTTTTATTTGTTCCCTCGACATCAACTCCGATAATCCTCCCCACTTCTTCTACAATACCCGAAAACATAGCTATCTGATTAGTTGAATAGATCCCCTCAGTAGATCTCCAATTTCTACTCCCGATACTCTCGATTCAAAAACTACACAAGTATAAAAGTACGTGCCTTCTGAGAGTTCTTTTCCACTCATATTCTCTCCATTCCAATTGAGTTCTGGGTCTTGAGTTTCAAAAACTTTCTGGCCCCATCGATTGAATACCTTGAAGTCTACGCGATCAATAAATCGATTGAGTCGAGGTATAAAAATATCATTTGCCTGATCTTGGTTAGGAGTGAAAGTATTAGGTAATTCATAGTTCGGGCAGTTATCAATGCAAACTAATTCGGACAGCGCACTTTCATTGCCAAGAATATCAACTGCTGCTATAGCATAACAGCCAGAGATATTACCTTCTAGTACATGATTAAATGATTGATCACTGGCATCGACAGTAGCCAAAACTGATAGATCATCTTCCTCTGTTGGACTAAAGAATATCATAAAAGATTGGAGATCTTCAGATCGAATACATGATGGGTCCGTAAACTCCCATGTTATTATGTTCATAAACTGACCATCCGTGAATAATGATTGGTCGTCACAAACCGAAGTAACTTCTAAATTCGGGGGACAAGGTGGGACATCGTCCATCGGGGTTGCACATACTTCATTGCTCCTGTTTAACAAAGGTTCAGGAAGTCCTTCTATGCCGTAGCTTCCTACTCCTTCTACGACAAAGCAAAACTCTTGACTATTCTCCAAATCTGATATTCTGATCATCTGAGAAGTAGTCGAATCTATCGGGTTGACTAAATCACTTGGATCATAAATCCTGTATAACCTATTGTCCCAAGGCACATTTTCATCCCAAGTAAGTAAGACACTTTGGTCACTTGATCGGGCTTCTGCAAATATAGAGCTCGCTAGGAGTGATCTACCTACTTCCGTTGGTCCTGAAGAAAATGCAACCTGATAGCTATGCCCGTTGCTACGAGTATCAATATTCATATGCGTAAAGGCTGTATCATTAATGCTTCCAAATTGTCCTTCATCAAAGTTGAATGAAGTTATACTCTGCAGCGATGATCCAATAAGATCCGGAGATGTCCTGAGGTTTAGTTCGTAAGGTCCAATTAATATCGTAGTATCTACAGAAGACTCATCTGGATTCAGCCACTCAATCCTTATAGCGCCGGCTGCATCATCTGTAGCTAGCACATCTACTTGAGTTATAAGTGGAGTGTCACCACTACTTCTAATACAAACTTCGGAGGACGCTAATCCTTGTACTGCATTAAACGGATTACCTCCGGAGGTAGTTTGAGCAAATTCTGGTACAATACGATAACAATAGATCAAACCTGGATCTATCTCAGCATCTCGAGCAATAAAATTACCATCAACCACTTCATCAGTTAAAAATATTATCCTTTCATACCCTTGTCCCTCCAATCCTCCTTGGCAAGTATCCAATACTATGGTCCTACTACCAAGCCTTCGCCACACTGAAAAACCTCGAAATGTTGAGCCTTGCTGACATTGATAAGAAGCATCCCACGATAAGGTGATAACATTGTTCTGATTAACAGCATCTGGATCATCGGGAGGTGGCGCTGTCACCTTTATTCTTATTGATTCAAGTGCAGCAAGTACTGTATTTGGCTTTGTGATTTCATCCGTTGCTCGTATTACTATTTGGTAGAATTCATCAGAAATGTGCTCACATGTTGTCTGCCAAACAATTCTAGCAGTTAAAGATGAAGTCATATCATCTATTGTGAGTATTTCTAACGAAGCTGGACTATCCTCCAATTCAAAAGGACCTCCTGACGCAGTTAATGAAAGTATCTCATTCATATTAGAATCTACAGCCAATATGGGTATAACAAGTTCTTCACCAGCTATAACACAAAACTCGGTAACTACGTCAAACAATGGAGGCTGATTTCCATCAGCGCATGTTCTAACTAGAATCTGCATATCTCTAACCATAGAGTTGATTAGGTTACCTCCTCTCCATTCGTTGATTCTATAGGTGATATTATATTCTCCCAGTGATTGTGGGCTATCCCACCTAAACTCTCCAGTTAAGGGATCCAGAAAAACTTGATTATCGTCTCCCGGCGATATCTGATCTGGCAAAACATAGTTCGGAACTTCTAATCCCTCAGAAGAAAACGGGGTTATGAGCTCATAAGATATACTATCCCCATCGGGATCGAAGGCGTTGGGATTATAGACAAAGACCTCTCCAGGACAGGCAAAATCGATAGGCGGTTGAAGTAAAACCACACTATTGTTTCTTCCTTGAAATCGAGGATCCAGAAGTGTGAATGTAGTCTCTAAATAAAACGTGATATTCACAGAATTAGGGAAGTCTATGTTTAGTATCCCAGCTATTCGGTTAGGATCAGTGACTGATAGTCTATATGTCCCACGCGTAGAATAACTATGTTCTCCGACATATAAATTTCGCTGAACATCATTAGGTAGTTCTTCTCCATTGCCATTTACACGAAAAATAACAGTGCTATCGCCATCTCCCCAGAAAATAGTCAAACTATCTCTATCTGCTGTAAAGCTGCTTGTTCTTGTAAAAGTTGTAATAGTGGCCCTTATAGTCAAGTCATCTATCTGCTCATATGTGATCTCTCCCGCCCTATTATGAGTAGACCAAGCCATCTGTGAGAGAAAGACAGACATAAATAAAATGAGCGATAACTTCAGATGCATGACTAAATCCTTAAAGTCTACTAAAATAACGGATATCTAGGCTCATAGGTTGATGTCAGTCCTCAATTATAAAAAATGAATGGGTTATAATGTCTTATAACCCATAAAACGGAAAAAGCCCCCTTCCTACCGAAGTAGAAAAGAGGCCATCCCAAAAACCGATTTTATTCTACGTCTCTTACTCTATAATCACCATCTTCTTAGTAGCAGTGTTATCACCACTTTCTAATTGATAGTATAGAACACCCGTAGTTCCTAGGTCTGACTTTCTCAATGTGATTTCATTGTAACCTGCATTGTAGGTTTCTGTCATCACTGATACTGTCTTACCTGTTACGTCAAAGATTGTCAATGTCGCT
>CAYYBR010000182.1:0-8663 GCA_964470035.1 uncultured Saprospiraceae bacterium | reverse complement strand
TTAGTCGCATTAAAAATCCAGTCCGGGCGATCATGATCTGACACAATTTTGCCTGGAAAAATCACCTCATAACAAATTGACATACCGACTTTCCGCGAGCCTGGTAATTGGATTGTTAATGGACCAGGGCCCGGTGTGAAGTAACTTGATCCACCCGTTAATTGCTCCACCTGCAGAGGACTCCACCACGGTACGTATTCACCGAAAGGGACCAGGTGATGTTTGGCGTAGCGCGCGAATACACTGCCCTCAGCGTCAATCGCGAGGATTGAATTACGGTTTATCTCACCTTGCAGGCCAAGCTGTCGGGTATTAACTCCAGTGAGTAGCACAGCAGAATTTGGCAAGAGGGCCGCGATTTGCTGCAGCATGGCAGGTTCCTCTTCTAGGTAACCCGGAAACGCACTCTCTGGCCAGAGAAGAATATCGTAACGCCCGGGCAAGGCGGACAATTCCATATAACGCGCAATATTGCGCTCCCGAAATTCGAAGTCCCATTTTTGATGTTGTGGGATATTGCCTTGTACGATGCGCACTGTGGTGCCCGACGCATCAATCGGCAGTGCCAGTCGGTGCGTGCCACTAAGCCATATTAGTGCGACGAGTGATGCGAAAAGGACGATGCTGCCGGTCTTGTGATGACGTTCGCGCGACACTATCAGTATTGGCAACGTCATCAAAAGCACGGTAACAAGACTCACACCGTAGCTGCCAACCAAAGCGCCCAACTGCCTCGGAATCGCGTAATCTGCCCAAGCGTATCCAATCAGGTTCCAGGGGAAGCCAGTCAGAAGCGTGCCACGTAACCACTCCGCGCTCGACCAGAAGGCTGAGAAAACCAGCACGCCCGACAACCCTGTCACTTTGGTGAGCGCGAAAAGAGCAATAGCAAGCGCCGGAAAGCAGGCGAGCATTGCTGACAACCCGGCAACCGCGGGGCCGGCCATCCACCCGAATCGTTCCGCCTCAATGAAGAAGCTTTCAGCGATCCAGGAAATGCCGAACAGGAAAAAGCCCAGCCCAAAGATCCAGCCTGTCACAAAGGCGTGGAAGGTGGGTCGGCGCGCTGTGAGATGGAACAAGCCTCCGAACACAATGGGCAGAACCCATGGCACGGAGAATGGCGGCAGCGCCAGGACCAGGACAGTTCCCAGTAGAAATGCGATAGGTGCGGGGAGAAACCTCTTAAGTTGGTCCATTCGACAGGCTGGCGCCTGGTGACTCATCTGCAAAACAATTTCAAAGCGCGACGGTATCGCTTACCTGTGTCCGCACCTCGATGACCGCGCTTATGTACCCACACAGTACAAGTCCGAGCCACTAAGCCAAGCAATCCCCCTTAACTTAGCTGTTTGCCTTACGTTTCGATGCCTCAACATGTTCTCTTACCATCTCTTTCAACTCATTCGCACCGAAATTGATTAACGGCAGGCCATTTACGAAAAATGTTGGGGTTCTATTGACACCAGCTGTCACCACATCCGCGGTATCTTGCTCCAGGACTGACAAAATGGCCGGGTTTTCAATTTGTTTCCGGGCCAGGGATACGTCCAGTCCCGCTTGCTCGGCTGCCTGCCACGCAACGGCTAGATTAGACTGGTCATGATTTGCCCAACCCGGTTGTGCGGCTAGAAGCGCTTCAAGAACTGGTTCGAATAAGTTTTGTTTTCTAGCGCTTTCTAATATTTTAACCGCTGTGTCTGATCCGTCGTGAAATGCTGCATAGCGAATAATAACTCGCACATCATCGGGATACGTTGCGAGAATGTCCTTGACAATCGGATGGAATGCCCTACAGGCCTCACATGCGGGGTCGAAAAATTCAACGATGGTCACTGGTGCATTTGGTTTACCGAGTATTGGAGAGTGGAACCGTATCAGTGCTGAGTCGTCCACAGTCTCAGCTACATTAACCTCTTCGCTATTCGATTTGAAAAGTTTGAGACCAATACCAAATGCAAGCGCTGCGACAAGAAATGTACCTATAACAATAAATCGTCTATTCATCGGCGGGATCTCAATAGTAGATTGATCATGCTTATCAATATCAATGTGAAGCAGATTAGTGACAGATATGGCAACGGCAGAGTATTGAAAAGAAGCATGTCAGCACTTGTGCATGACGGCCCTGTTTGACTACAAGGCACTATTGGTTCAGGAACTATACCGGCGTATAAGAGGCTGTGCCAAAGAGCAATTGAGAATCCGACGATGCTGAGCGGCAGCGCGTACCGCCATACCAAGAAATCATCTGTAAGACACGCAACGCCTAATACAATGGCAAGCGGAAACATGGCGATACGCTGGTACCAACACAGCCTACACGGCTCCTGCCCCATAACCTCGCCTATGAACAGAGCACCTAGAGTGGCCGCTAACGCGACTAACCATGCTATGAGCAGTACTCCCCAGTTATCGTAGTGGTTTAATGCACGCATATGATCAGACGTTTCGATTCAGGATAACTTAAAGGTCGCTTGCACGGTGGGCTCTGGAGCGATTTCGAGCCATTCTTACCAGCAGCAAGTAATGTTCTATTGTCCGCAAAGACTTTTCCACAAACAGCCCGTTACAGTTACTATATTATATAACAACAGGTGTATCTTCGTCACCTTTAGAAGCGCCTCTGAACAACACATTTCGTCGTCTGTCGCTCACTAAAAGTGTAGTGCTATAGTTACCAGAGATGAAAGAATAGATTGTTTTCTTTTCATGACACCTGTTTTCCTCACTTTTTGTGGTAAAAATCGCCTTCTTAATTTTTCCAGTAAATGCCAAATGGATAGATGAACGTTTCTATTTTCTTTCGTACCAGTGGATTTTATTACATGCCATCAAATTTCTATATGAACGTTCGATCAGGATATTTCTATCCGACGCTGGCCGTTGTGATTCTCAGTCTTTCCGCGTGTGAATTCATGTCTGAGCATCAAGGAACTGATGAAGTTACGGTTCACAACGCCTGGGTCCGAACTACGCCACCCGGCGCTACGACCAGCGCATTGTATTTGACGGTCAATAATCCCACAGATAAGACTATAACCCTGATATCCATAAGCTCATCAATCACAGACAAAATTGAAATCCATCACACCGTCGCGGAGGAGGGTATGATGAAGATGCGCTCACTAGATGAAGTAGACGTTCCGAGTAACTCTTCTGTGAAACTGGTACCCAACGGAATTCACGGTATGTTGTTTAACCTCGCACAGCCGCTCATAGAAGGAAATGAAGTGAATGTAGAGTTGGCGTTTGCTTCACACCCGTCTATCACGTTTGTGGCGATGATACAGAAAGGCCCGCCTCAGGACATGAAGCATTAGAGAGTGAACTCCATACTGATGACAACAAAAGAGAGAATACGCTGTGAATGTAGACAATCCTACGATAATCAAATCACCAGCTAAGCTGTTGATTGGAACCGACGGAACTTTTTTTATGATTAGGATTTTTTAAAATAGTTTAGTACCCGCAAACCATTGAAGACCACTAACAGGCTCGCGCCTACGTCTGCGAACACTGCCATCCATAACGTCGCGTAGCCAGCAAGTGCGAGTGCCATAAACACGAACTTGATACCTAAAGCTAAAGCGATATTCTGTTTTAACACAGAAGCAGAATGCTGACTTACCTCTACAAATGCAGCTAGTTTGCGCGGATCGTCATCCATTATCGCCACATCAGCCGTTTCCAGTGCCGTAGCAGTTCCTGCCGCCCCCATGGCAAATCCGATATCAGCCCGGGCTAATGCAGGAGCATCGTTTACTCCGTCTCCGACCATTCCAATAACACCATGCACCTTTTTTAGTTCAACCACGGCCGCCTGTTTTTCCTCTGGCAGCAGGTTTGCCCTCACATCTTCTATGCCCAATGGCTGCGCAATAGCGCTAGCGGTGTT
This sequence comes from uncultured Saprospiraceae bacterium, assembly GCA_964470035.1. Taxonomy (GTDB): domain Bacteria; phylum Bacteroidota; class Bacteroidia; order Chitinophagales; family Saprospiraceae; genus JAJRXG01. The sequence goes on along the minus strand of CAYYBR010000182.1, from coordinate 4,765 downwards.
GGGATTATCGCCCGTTAACATTACTGGCAATATATTCATATTTTTGAGTGTGCTGATTGCAGCTTGACTCTCGGGCCTAACCGTATCTGCAACTGCAAGAATCGCAACGACCGCCTTCTTCGACATCAGCGCAATTGCAGTCTTCCCTCGTTGCTCCAACGCGGATAGTTGTTGTTCGACTGCGGGCGAACACACATCAGATTCTTCTACAAGTCGATGGTTTCCGAGAGACCATTGTTCACCAGCAACAACTCCCCTGACACCGCGCCCATTTAGCACCCTGAAGTCATCCACGGCCAATAATTTCTGTTCTGAGTGGCGTTCGCGCCATCCGCTGACGATTGCTTGAGCAACGGGGTGAGTACTTGACTCATCAAGACTCGCCGCAATTAACAGTACTTGTTCATCAGACATATCACTGATCGAAACTACATCTGTTAAGGCAGGCTCCCCTTTAGTCAGTGTTCCTGTCTTATCCAAAGCCAGCACGTTGAGCAGACGCCCTTGCTCGAGATACGTACCGCCTTTGACTAATATTCCGTGTTTGGCTGCCGCTGCTAACCCGCTGACAACCGTTATCGGCGTAGAGATCACCAATGCACAAGGACAGGCGATTACTAACAATACCAATGCCTGATAGATCCAACTGGACCAGGAGCCACCCAAAAGCAGTGGCCCCAGGATCGCAACCGCTGCTGCAATTGCGACGACAACAGGTGTGTAGTAGCTTGCGAACTGGTCAACGAAACGCTGGGTGGGTGCCCGTTGAGATTGCGCATCCTGAATGGCAGCCGCTACCCGCGACAAGGTACTGTTACTCGCCGTCGAAGTCGTGAGCGCTTCCAGCACTCCATCGACAACAGTACTGCCGGCATAGAGTTCATCTCCACTGGACTTATCAACCGGTAGACTCTCCCCCGTAATCGGCGCCTGATTTAAGGATGCATTCCCGTTGACTATTGTTGCATCAACGGGAACACGTTCCCCGACACGAACACGAATAGTATTGCCTATCGCCACTTCGGATACTGGCACTTCCAGCCATTCATTATCGGTGAAGACATGAGCGATATCAGGTGCCAGCTCCGTGAGAGATTTGATGGCATTTCTTGCTCGCTCCAGTGATAGCGCTTCGATGGCTTCAGCGAGAGCAAACAAAACTACAACCATTGCCGCCTCAGGCCACTGACCTAGAATTATGGCTCCGATGACGGCGAGTGACATCAGGAAATATATATTGAGCGTCAGGTTTCTAAGTGCAATCCAACCTTTTTTCAGGGTCGGTAGCCCTCCCGAAAGGATGGAAACGACAGCCAGAAAAATAACCGTAGTAGACGATTCATCGCCACTTTTCCAGGCAACAATTTCGGCAGTTAACGCTGTGATGCCACTCAATACCAGCAGTGCTATTAGCCGTTTACTGATAACAGGTGGCGTGTGTTCTTCGGCTGCTGAGACACCTAGTGGCGTGGCATGCATTCCTATTTCTGACAAAGCGCTTTCCACCGCTTGCAGATCGCTCCCGTGATACTGGAGTGATAGCACTCGACCCATTAGATCGAATTCGAGGCTCGACACTTCAGGTATACTTTCCAGCCGCTTTCGAATGAGCGCCTCTTCGGTTGGGCAATCCATGTTACTGATTCGATATCGCACCTGATCAGCGCCTACCCGCATCACAGATGAGCGAGCACTCGGCTCTGTTAGCTGCCTATCGACATTCGGCTCGCAGCAATTCACGGATGACAGATTGCCGGGAGAAGTATTCGTCCCAGCAGTCTTAGACGGGTCGGTTCGGTGAAGATCTGAACCCAAAATGTGTACTCGTGTTGAAATTCGTGCTAGTATTAAAAAGCCTAAAGTTACTTCATGGTCAAGTCTTTTAGTTGGGGCACATACAATGCAGATTGGTCAGATAGCAAAGTTGAGCGGCTGCACAGTCGAAACGGTGCGCTACTACGAAAAAGAAGGGCTAATCGCGACACCAGAGCGCCAGGCAAACGGCTACAGACACTACAACGAGGCACATCTAGCTCAGCTTGTGTTCGTTCGCCACTGTCGATCACTTAACCTGCCTCTGGAAGACATACAAACCCTGCAGGCGCTAAAATCAATCCCCGAACAACGATGTCATGAAATTAGTGAACTTGTGGAGAGTCAAATAGGCCGTATTGAGCGACAAATTGAGTCTTTGCAATTGCTAAAAAAGCAACTTCACACGCTTAGCAAAACCTGCAACTCCGACCATACCGTCGGAGATTGCATGATCGTACGTAGCCTGGAGCTACCGACAGAGAATGGTCAATGCTCGTGCCATGCCGTGCTGAAGAATTCAGAAAATGGCTGAGATAACTGACAGTCTGGATTCCACCTGAGCGAGTTACGGAGGCTGATTCCTCACTGATACTATTCGCCAGTATTTTACATCACTATTTCAGTTGTGACTTACTGCTAAAAGCCCCGTGTTCACGCTGTCACGCATTGTTCCAGGCATAGATCTTCGGCTACCAGTTGAGCAACGCCATTGTCCAAATACGGTTAGTTGAGTGTTTTCATGTATGAGTCCGTTGCTTGCCTGATGGGCAGAGGTCAACCTGTCAGTTTTCACCTTAATCAGGCCTACTCGAATTCCGCTTGGCATGGCTGGTGTAGGAATTAATATTCACGCCGGATTTTTACCCGCAAGCTTCGCTATATAGATTGGATAATGCAGAACCAACCAGATCTGCCTCAACTATCAATAGTTGTCTACAATCGGCAAAACTGCAGATGAATCGCTCGGTTTACTGCAGGACTTTCGTCGTCTTGAAGACGCTGGAGCCTACTGCACCGAAGTAGAGTGTGTGGCAGACGAAGCACTCGCTGAAATCAAAAAACACACCAGTCTTCTGCTGGTCACAATCGGTGCCGGTTCTTCAGGTGATATTATATTGTCTTACATGTCCGATCTTTGTGGTGATACAGAAAACCCTCCTCGTCATGCTAAGGCGTTTGGCAATGTGGGTACGATTCGAAAACAACTGAATGCTGAACGAAACAAAGCTTTAAACGGATATCGGACAGCCGTAATGGATGGCTCGTTTCCGGACGCGGCTACGTCCGTATCCATGCCCGAAGACGAGTTAGATAAGCTGAAAGAGGGACTCGAAAAACTACAGCCGGTGCACCAGTAGGCTATGGCATTGATCAATGTAAAAGTAGAGGCGATAACTCAAGAGGCAGGGGATGTTCGCAGCTTCCTTTTAGCAAAAAGGGGATTTCTCAAATTACCTCGCTATACACCTGGTTCACACATTGACGTTCATTGCGGTGAAGGCATCATCAGACAGTATTCGCTTTGCGGTAACCCTGATGATCGGTGTCACTATCAGATCGCTGTGAAACAAGTAGACCCGTCTCGCGGCGGCTCTGAGCTCATGCACGGTGCTGTAGAAGAGGGTGATAGGCTCGAGATCGGCAGTCCGCGGAATAACTTTCCATTGGATGAGACAGCATCTTTCACTTTGTTGATGGCAGGGGGTATAGGTATTACACCGATCATTGCGATGGCGGATCGATTGCACGCGATCGGCAAGCCGTTTGAGCTCCACTACTTCACCCGCGGCGCTGACCACTCCGCATTTAGAGACCGGTTAAACCGCGGTCTATATGCAGATTGCATTTCCTTGTATGAGGGATTTGACGGAGCTGAAACCGAACGGCAACTTGAAAGTATTTTTTCATCTCATCCAACCGGACAAGTCTACATTTGCGGGCCCGCACCATTTATGGAAGCGACTGAGAGCCTGGCGTTAAAAGATCGTTCTGCCGAACAAGTGAACCTTGAGCGCTTTGCAGCCAATCCCGCAATCGCGGGAGCGCCTACTTTCCCCTTCCAGATCGAGCTTGCCCGCAGCGGCACAGTGCTGGATGTGGGTGCAGAACAGACAATTCTCGAAGTATTAGAACAGAATAACATCGATGCGGCGTTTTCCTGTGAACAGGGTGTGTGCGGTACGTGCGTCACTAAAATCCTTCACGGGGCGCCGGATCATCGCGATAGCTTTCTGACCGAGAGGCAGAGAGCCGCTCAAAACACGCTCTGTTTGTGTGTTTCCCGTTGTGCAGGACAGAAGCTTGTTCTGGATCTATAGAAAAAACCCGTGGCTATGCAATGTACAATGCCAGCTGATCGATTGAGTCGATTTGCAAAGTGTTAAACCATTCAACGCCCGCAGTCACGATGCGCTATATCGGCATCGATCAACGCGATATCGATCGAAGTTACGTGGAGTGTGAATTGTAGTCATTAAACACAGGTCATCTGATTTTGCTGAGGGGAACTCGAATCGAGGAGATCTAATCAAAGATGAGCGCTCAATCTGTACAAAGCTGACCGTCGGGTTCACATTCCATCGTCGTCTTTGGGCTTAGCTGACTCAGAAGGTTTAGCAGTGTGAGTGACCGCTAAGAGGACGAAGCGGTCGGTCGTTATGGTAAAATCCAGTTCGCACGAATAGCAGAAAAGGGCACACAGGAGCCCTTCCCTGACGTTTTGCCATCGCACATCACTCAATGATGCTCCTCTCAAATCATCCATCTTTAAGGCGGTTGAAGCGGCGCAGTAAACCAATATTCTGAGAATATCTAAAACTTTGACGAAAATAACAATTATTTCAACAACTTATGTTGCCTGAGTGTCCATTTTCGTCCCTATATATCTAGTGACCCTATTACGTAGTCTTTGAAGCTATCAGGATATCGCCGATTGCTTGGTTTGCCACGC
>CAYYBR010000181.1:0-8712 GCA_964470035.1 uncultured Saprospiraceae bacterium | reverse complement strand
CAAAACATGAGTAAAAAAAATGTTGCTATCGTAGTTTTCATAGTTGTCCGATTATTGGGGTTACTCCCCATGATTTACCTATTGACGCAAATGTAGCAGTCAAAGTGATATCCTGATACTTATTTAACTTGATATTAATGATTACTAGTCTGGCTCAAATCCTAGGATGATACTGAATTGGCCTAACTGGCCGAGAGTAGGAATCTCCGACCCTGTGACATCCTTATCTAAACCAAATCCATAGTCAAAACCAAGTAGACCAAAGGCAGGTAAGAAGACTCTGAGCCCGGCACCTACTGATCTCCTTAGATCAAATGGACTATACTCATCAAAGCTTGACCACTGGTTTCCACCTTGGAAAAATAAAGTGGTATATATCGTTGAGCTAGGATTGGTAGAAAGTGGATATCGTAGTTCTGCCGTGAACTTGTTAAAGATGATACCTCCTCCATTCAGTCGACTATCTGGGTCTATGTCCTCCACGTCATATCCACGAAGAGCGATTATATCTAAACCTGTAATCCCTGCACCTTGATTAGACAAACCGTCACCCCCTAATTCAAATCTCTCAAAAGGAACATCACCAACACTACTATTGTAGTTGCCAAGGAAGCCCATTTTGGCTGAGGTTGTAAATACTAATTTGCCGATAGGGTTGAAATACCATTCGGCATCAAGTCTCCACTTATGGTATTCTAAGAATTCGAATCTTCTAGAATCCTCAGCATTTGCCACGTCACGTTCGGCTGCCGTCAAGCCATCCGCACCGACTGTTGTAAAATACTCCTCTCTCTGACGGATACCTAACTCAAGCAATCTTTCTCTATGTAACTCATCTACTTCTTCATCAGTAAACACCCAGAAGTTATCTTTTCTAAACAAAGAATATGGTGGAGTAAACTGAATAGTTAAGGCGACTCTCGATCCACTCATCGGGAACATCGGATTACCTATAGAGCTACGCGAGAATACTTGTGAGATATTGAAGTTTTTGAAGTTTCCGTCATTTACGATGAACTGACCGCTAAAATCTTCAAGGCTGATATTTTCTATATTGAGTGTTGTACTGGAAGTAAAGAAGTCATCTGGCCACCTTAACCTAGTACCTAGTCCAGCGAAGAAGTTACGTATCTCAAGCTTTCCGGATCCAACTGTCGTATTATCAAAAGAAGATGTCTGAGCACCTACAGTCAAAGCATTAGGCTTTTTACCACCTAACCAAGGCTCCGTGAATGAGAAATTAAAAGATCTGAAGAATCTTCCATTTGACTGGAGTCTTAATGATAACCTCTGACCATCCCCTGTTGGAAGTGGACTCCATGCCCCTAGCTTATTGATATTTTGAAGAGAGAAGTTATTAAAAGTAACTCCCAGAGTACCAATCAATCCTTGAAAACCTCCATACCCAGCAGAGAGCTCTAACTGATCAGAAGGCCTTTCTTCGAGTATATATTCTATATCAACGGTCCCTCGTTCATAGTTGACAGGAGTATTCATCTGTAGTGTCTCGGGGTTGAAATATCCGAGGCTAGTAATCTCTCTTTGCGACCGCACTATCTGAGATCTACTGAATTTTTCACCTGGCTTAGTTCTAAGTATTCGGCGTACCACGTGATCATGAGTCCTAGTATTTCCTTTGATAGTAACTCTATCTATCGTTGCTTGAGGGCCTTCGTAGATCCTCATCTCTATATCTATGCTATCGTTACGAACGGCGACCTGCTTAGGATCTATGTTGAAGAATAAGTGGCCATTGTCCATATAGAGTGATGAGACATCCCTTCCGTCAAGACTAAACTCAAGTCGTTCATTGAGTTGCTCAGGGTTAAATACATCTCCTTTGTTGATGCCTAAGACTGAGGCTAGTTGATCGCTTGTATATATAGAATTGCCTTTCCAAGTGATATTGCCGTATTTGTATTGGGCGCCTTCGTTGATATCGATGCCTAATACGACATTGCCGTTATCATTTCTATAGAAACTATCTGATACGATCTGAGCATCACTGTATCCTAGTGTAGCATAGTGTCGAAGAAGGTTTTTCTTATCTTCTTCGTAGTCTTCCTTCAAGAATTTTGATTTCTTTAGTAGGGTGCCTTTCTTTTTTGTCCCTTTGAGAAGTTTTCTGAGCTTTTTGTCCTTTACATTTTCATTTCCAGTGAAGGCTATTTCGTCGATTTTTACCCGCTCCTTTGGATCCATCTTAAAGACAAGAATCACCGAGTTAACCTTGGTCGAATCCATGACCTCTTCGATTTGAACTTCGGCATCTAAAAATCCTTTTTCTTGATAATAGTTGGTGATTTTTTGTTTTGCTACTTCTTTGCTATTGACAGTCGGTATACCACCTACCCTGAGCGTTTCTCCTAGTTCTTCCTTTAGTTTGTCCTGCTTCGTCTTGTTAACTCCATCGAATACGATCCTGGAGAGGATAGGTTGTTCTAGTAGTTCAATTGTGAGAAATACAGAGTCTGCTTCGATCTTATCGAGGACAAGTGTAACATCGGCAAAAATGCCTAAGCTCCAGAGTTTTTTGATACCGTCAGTAAGTTCATTACTCGGGATCCTGATAGTTTCTCCTTTTCTTAGACCTGTTATACTTCTGATAGCATTCTTATCACGGCTTTCAGTACCCGTGACATTCACCTCCGCGATATGTAAGTCTTGGGGGTTGTTATAGTCGAGCTCTTGATAGGATCTATCCGTCTGAGCATGACTAGATACAATAAAAAACAGGCCCGCCAAGGCAAGTATATACCTCATATAATAGTTTGAGACAGGACCAGAACGTCTATATGTAGTTTGTGATGTCACTTAATCTTCTGTTTTAACCCTCTTTTAAGACTTTACAACTTGTTCTCCGGTCATACCGAATCTTCTTTCTCTGCGCTGATATTCTAAAATACAATCATATAGATCCTCTTTCCTAAAATCAGGCCACATGGTCTTATTAAATACAAGTTCTGCATAAGACAATTGCCATAGCAGGAAGTTGCTGATCCTATTTTCGCCGCTAGTGCGTATCATTAATTCGGGATCAGGTATATGTTTGGTAGTGAGATAATTGGTAAGATGGTCTTCAGTGATATCTCCTGGATCTATGTTTTGTTCTTTGACCTGTCCGGCGATTTTCTTGACAGCCTGCATGATTTCCCATTTGCTGCTATAGTTCAGGGCTAGTACCAATGTCATATGATTATTATGCTCAGTACTTTTCATAGCACTCTTAAGTGCCTTGTAAGTTTTGCTTGGAAGAGAATCAAGATCACCTATAGCTTCTAGTCGGATATTGTTTTTATTAAGTGTTGCTAACTCCTTACTCACAGTAGTCACGAAAAGATCCATCAAGGTATTCACCTCATTTTTAGGTCTTTTCCAATTTTCCTTAGAGAAGGCATACAAGGTGAGGTATTCTATGCCTAGTTCTGCAGAAGCCTCTGTCACTTCACGCACAGCTTTCACACCATTGCGATGACCAAATACTCTAGGCATACCACGCTTCTTTGCCCATCGACCGTTGCCATCCATGATGATAGCTATATGTCTTGGAAGAGCATCCTTATTTAGATGAGAAAGAGAGGTCTCCATATAGAGTATTTCCGAAAGGGCAGCAAAATTAATCAATAATACTGGTAGCCGCATGTCTTAATATTGATGTAACTCCCTTTCAGCGGCTCTTAGGTAGTGTAATGGATGACAAATTGTACGTAATTTATCTATATTTGCACACCGATGATAAGCATGGAGGGAACAGAAATTGTTCCCTTTTTTTATAGCATGAAAGAAATGATCGAGGAGAAAATAGCAAAAGTGCTAGAAGAAAGATACCAGGAAGCAGACTTAAGCGGATGCTTTCTAGTGGATGTTAAGAGCTTGCCTCAGAATAAACTTGAGGTGTATATCGACGCGGATGAACAGCTGACAATCGATATGTGCAGAAAGACAAGTCGTTTTCTGGAGAAGCAAATCGAGGAGAATAAATGGATGCCAGAGAAGTATAAACTGGACGTCTCTTCTCCTGGTCTAGATAATCCGCTGAAGATGAAAAGACAATACGTGAAGAATATCGGCCGCAAAGCATCTATAAAGCTTCCTGAGGAAACAATGATCGAAGGCGTGCTTAAAGTCGTGACAGATGATGAGGTAGTGGTAGTGGTTGGAAAAGAAGAGAAGACTATACCTTGGAGTGATATAATAGAAACTAAAATACTTGTGAGTTTTTAATCAAAGGTTGTAATGAATTTAATCGAAACCTTTTCGGAGTTTAAAGCGGGCAAAAATATTGATAGGCCCACGATGGTACGTGTACTCGAAGACGTCTTCAGAACACTTATCAAAAAGAAATATGGTACTGATGATAACTTCGATGTAATCGTCAATACTACTAATGGTGACCTTGAGATCTGGCGGGTAAGAGAAATCGTGCCAGACGGGGAGGTAACCGATGATAGAGCACAGATATCTGTAACCGAAGCACTCGATATAGATGAGGATTATGAAGTGGGAGAAGAGTGTTATGAGCAGCTACAGTTAGATGAGTTTGGAAGAAGATCTGTGATGGCAGCTCGACAGACGCTTGTCAGCAGGATTATGGAGCTTGAGAAGGATGAGATTTTCAAGAGATATTCTGAGCGAGTAGGTGAGATCGTACTTGGAGAAGTCCACCAGATCTTGAAACGTGAGATACTTATACTCGATGATGTTACTGGCAATGAGTTAGTACTTCCTCGAAACGAAACTATACGTGGAGACTTCTTCAGAAAAGGCGATATGGTCCGTGGAGTGATAAAGCGTGTGGATATGAGAAACAATAATCCAGCGGTCATCGTATCACGAACTGATAACAACTTCCTCGCAAAGCTCATGGAGCAAGAAGTACCTGAGATAGAAGATGGGTTAATAACGATAAAAAATATTGTACGTATACCTGGTGAGCGCGCCAAGGTGGCCGTCGAGTCTTATGATGATAGGATAGATCCAGTAGGGGCATGTGTAGGTATGAAGGGGTCTCGGATCCACGGTATCGTCCGCGAATTAAGAAATGAAAATATCGATATCGTCAACTTCACTAATAATATAAATCTATTCATTCAGAGGTCGCTGACTCCAGCTAAGATAACTAGCATCAATCTTGATCAAGAGCAGATGACTGCTTCTGTCTTTCTAAAGCCAGATCAAGTCTCTCTTGCTATCGGAAGAGGGGGTTCTAATATCAAACTGGCCAGTAGATTAACTGGATTTGAAATAGATGTCTATAGAGATACAGACGAAGAGATCGACGATGTTGATCTAGATGAATTTGCAGATGAGATAGAAGAGTGGATCATAGATGAACTGAAAAATATTGGTTGTGATTCGGCACGGAGTGTACTTAATCTGAGTGTAGAAGAACTGAATAGACGTACTGATCTTGAGGAAGAAACTATACAAGATGTACTTAAAGTACTTAGTGCAGAATTTGAAGAATAGGAACTAAGAATAATAAATTAAAACAGAGGCCTCGAGCTTCAATAAGAATACGAGACAAATTTATATGGCAAAACGATTGGTCAAAATCGCCAAGGAATTAAACGTCGGAACTGCTACTATCGTGGAGTACTTGGGTAATAATGGTTATGTCATAGAGAATAAACCAACGGCCAAGATCGACGATGACATGTATGCTCTCCTTCTAAAAGAGTACAGTAACTCTATGGAGGAAAAAGTACAAGCCGATAAGCTCGTCATAGGCACTCGTCTTCCCCAAGAACCAGAGCCTGCACCAACACCCCCACCTGCTGCTCCGCCTCCACCTGTAGCGCCACCTCCACCACCTCCTGAAGTAAAGGAAGAAGTAAAGGAGGAAGTGAAAGAAGAAGTCAAAGAAGAAGCTTCACCTGAGCCGGTCAAAGAGGAACTGATCAAAGCGGAGGCTCCAAAACTAGGGTTCAAGGTTGTAGATAAGATAGATCTTGAAGCGAAAACAGAGAAAGCTGAGGAACCAAAACCAGAGCCAAAAGAGAAAGCAGTAGAAAAGAAGAAGGAGCCAGAAGCGCCAGCTGTTGTTCCGACGACTGAAGAGATGGTACGGGCCAAAACCCCTCAACTTCAGGGCTTAAAGATCATGGGTAAGATAGACGCATCTAAGCTCAAAGAGAAGGAGAAGCCTAAGAAAGACAAAGCCCCAGCACCTTCAGCAGGGTCTAGTGACTCTCGGCCAAAACGCAAGAGAAAGCGTAAAAAGATTACTGCAGATAACTACAGAAAAGATAATCGCAATAATAAGAAGGGAGGAAAGAAATCTGACGAGGTAAAACAGGTCTCTGCCAAAGAAATAGAAGATAAGATTAAAGCCACTATGGCTAGGATCTCTGGAGGAAAGTCTAATAAGCGCCAGAAGATCAGAAGAGATAATCGGGAAGGCAAGAGAGAAAAGCAGGAGATAGCAGAAGCACTCGCGGAAAACACAAAAATCCAGCTTACTGAGTTTATATCAGTTTCTGAGTTTGCAGGACTCCTGGATGTAGCTCCTACCGATATAATCATGGCTTGTATGAATATGGGCGTGATCGTATCTATCAATCAACGGTTAGATGCAGAAATAATCGAGCTTGTCGCGGCAGAATACGAAAGAGAAATAGAGTTTATAAGTGCCGAGGAAATCGATGAGGAAGAAGAAGAAATAGTAGATGCTCCTGAAGACCTCAAAGAGCGTGCACCGATAGTCACTGTTATGGGTCACGTAGATCACGGTAAGACGTCATTACTTGATTACATCAGAAGTACTAACGTAGCCGACGGTGAGGCAGGTGGTATCACACAGCACATAGGTGCCTATGAAGTTAAGGTGAATGAAAAGAAGATCACCTTCTTGGATACACCAGGTCACGAAGCTTTTACAGCGATGCGGGCAAGGGGTGCAAAGGTCACAGATGTGGCTATCATCATCGTAGCTGCGGATGACAGAATTATGCCTCAAACAAAAGAGGCAATCTCTCATGCGCAGGCCGCAGGTGTGCCGATGGTCTTTGCCATCAATAAGATAGATAAGGATGGTGCTAATCCTAACAAGATAAAAGAGGAACTGAGCGGGATGAAGATCCTTATCGAAGAATGGGGTGGAACATACCAGTCTCAGGATATATCTGCAAAAACTGGACAAGGTATCGATGAGCTTCTCGAGAAAGTCCTACTTGAGTCAGAAGTACTTGAGTTGAAGGCTAACCCGAAGAGAAACTCTAACGGTACCGTGATAGAGGCATCTCTTGATAAAGGTCGTGGTTACTCTACCAAGATGCTTGTCCAAAATGGTACATTAAGTATCGGGGATGTCATCGTAGCAGGAGAGTATTCTGGAAAGGTCAAGGCGATGTTTAACGAGACAGGAGCTCGTATCAAGCAAGCTGGTCCATCTACACCAGTACTGCTTCTTGGGTTAAATGGGGCACCTCAAGCAGGGGAGAAATTTAAGGAAGTAGATAGTGATCAAGAGGCTCGACAGATAGCCTCTAAGCGTCAGCAGATAGCAAGAGAACAGACTAATAGAGCAAGCAAGCGTATCAGTCTTGATGAGATAGGTCGAAGACTTGCATTAGGAAACTTCAAGGAACTCAATCTTATAATCAAGGGTGATGTGGATGGCTCGGTTGAGGCACTTTCAGACTCCTTAATAAAGCAGTCAATAGAGACGGTACAAGTAAATGTTATCCACAAAGCCGTGGGAGCTATAGCCGAATCAGATATACTTCTGGCCTCGGCTTCGGATGCCATCATCATTGGATTCCAAGTAAGACCATCCAGTACAGCCAGGAACCTTGCGGAGAAAGAAGGTGTAGAGATCAAGACTTATTCGATTATCTATGAGGCCATAGATGAGATTCGGATGGCGATCGAAGGCATGCTTGAGCCAACGAAAGAAGAAAAAATCACTGGAGAGGCTACAGTACGTGAAATCTTTAAGATCAGTAAAGTTGGTACGATAGCAGGTTGTCAAGTAACGAATGGCATGATCAGCAGATCAGATAAAATCAGGGTGATCAGAGATGGTATCGTCATATACCCTACGAAAGAAGGGGTTCAAGGAAGTATCGCTACACTGAAGAGATTTAAAGATGACGTCAAAGAAGTTAAGAAGGGACTGGAATGTGGTATCCTTGTTAAAAACTTCAATGACGTAAAAGTCGGTGATCTATTTGAGTGTTATGAGATCATAGAAATCCGCCAAACGCTTGACTAAGCTTTCACTTCAGGAAGTCAAAGACCTCCTGGAAGAAAAAGTTGCTACTTACAACCATCCTCGATTCATAGAGGATGACCCGATATCGATACCTCATCGATATACCAAACTTCAAGACATAGAGATAGCAGGTTTCTGGACAGCTATGCTCTCATGGGGACAGAGAAAGACGATTATCAATAAGGCCTCTGAGTTGATGGACCTTATGGATAATGCGCCCTATCAATTTGTAACACAACATGAAGATATCGATCTCAAGAATTTTGCTTCTTGGAAGCATCGAACTTTCCAATATGACGATACACTTTACTTCATGTCCTTCTTTAAAGATTGGTACGCTAAGCAGGATTCTCTACAGGATGCATTTGTAATAGGAGATAGTGATGTTAAATCAAGACTTGAGAATTTCCATCATCGGTTTTTTGGTTTGCCTCATTTGCTTCAGCGAACACGAAAACATGTGAGCACCCCAGCAAGAAAAAGCTCTTGCAAGAGGC
>CAYYBR010000180.1:0-8789 GCA_964470035.1 uncultured Saprospiraceae bacterium | reverse complement strand
ATCTAAGATGGGGGCTGATAGCATATCATCTGTAACCATAACATCTATAGTATCAGCAATTATATTATCACAGCCCGATCGAGCTCTATAGATGACCGAGAATGTGCCAGGTTCTACTGGTACAGTATCTCCAACTTCATGTACTGCACCATCTAGGACTATCTCTATATCATCTTGTGTAAAGTCCAAGCATATGGTTTCTATCACAGCTGTATCAAGTACTAGTCCTATTTCACATCCTTGAGGAATCATCTCTAAGGTCATAGGCGCTTGTATCTCATAAATATTATCGTCAACAACAGATATGAGTTGAGTTGATGTCCTGATTTCATTTGAGGTCCAATCCATCGCCGCCCATATACGCTCATATACAATCGGATTTTGACACGTCCCTTTCTCGCGTTTAGAGATATCACCTGCACTCACCGCGATATTGCAGAGCTCGCCTAAAATATCAAGGTCGACATTTATTCCTCCAGTCACAGAAGTATCCGCAGGGTCACTACCGCAGGATATCGTTATATCACTTGGAAAAACTATAGAACCTAAATCGAATCTCTCGATGAAAATCTGACTCGTACATCTTGCTGTATCTCCGCTCGCACTAATGACTACATGATTCCTTAAGACGGATTGTAGCGTGTCAGAACCTGGTGTATGAGGTACTGGATCACTATCAAAGTGACTTATCAATGCACCTGTCAAGTCATCACAACTACTTACTACATCGATGAGAGCTTCAGTGCTAATAGACATGGTATTATCTAAACAACTGACCAAAGTATCGCGACAAGTAATAGCTATAGGAGACTTATCTTCTACATGTATGTCTACCGAACACATCTCACCATCCTCATCCATTAGGATAGCAGTGATAATCTGACCTACATCATCACAAGTAAATAAGAGTTCGGTTCTATCTGCCAAGATGACTGTATCTCCTGGGCTTATAGGTCGAGGTGTGAGTTGTGATATTTGAAGTCTAGTAGGGACTCCACTGTTTATAGAAATATTGATACGAGAGAAGCAGGAAACTCCATCTCCCTGACCAGATAGGTCTGGTGTTACAAAAGCAATTAAAACAGCTAAAACGAATGAAGATGGAATGCGCCTGATAAACAAGCGCAAACCATCTTCCATTCTTGGGACAAGTGGTCGAAAATCGGTTCTCATAAAAAAGGTTCTATTATCCTCTCGGATAAAGTCATAAGGCAAGCCTCTAGGGCTTGGATTATCTCGTGCTGTCTTGGGAGGGAATTCTCAGATACGTTGGTATCTCTTTCTTAACTAGGTCGTGTTAACGTATTGCAAATATACGTAATATGTTATTGGTTGGATACTTATCGCTATCTATTTGAAATATCTCTTTAACATATATTAAATCTTCATTTACCTTGAGTGGCACATAGAAAAAGCCCCATCTAAAATTTTAGATGAGGCTATATATTATCGCGGAAACTTAGCTTTAATCGATGAGCTCTTGCTCTACGACCGATTCCTTCTCAATCACTTTAATTTCTTCATATTTACGAAGACCAGTACCCGCAGGTATCTTCTTACCTACGATTACATTTTCTTTTAGTCCCTCTAAGTAATCTCTCTTAGCCGCTATCGCCGCCGTACTCAAGACCTTTGTTGTCTCTTGGAAAGAGGCTGCAGAAATCCAGCTCGCTGTACCAAGCGAAGACTTCGTGATACCTTGGAGCATCGGACTACTAGTTGCAGGCACAGCATCTCTAAACTCTAAAGGCTTGAGATCATTACGCTTGAGATATGAGTTCTCTTCTCTGATCTGACGGATAGTCGTGATCTTACCTGGTCTCATCTTATTAGAATCTCCCGATTCAGTGATGACCTTCTTATCAAAGATCCAATCATTCTGCTCGAGGAAGTCATACTTCTCAACCGCTTCTCCTTCTAAGAAAGTAGTATCTCCCGGATCTTCGATCTTCACCCTTCTCATCATCTGTCTCACGATAACCTCGATGTGCTTATCGTTGATACCGATACCTTGTGATCTATAGACTTCTTGTATACCATTCACGATATACTGTTGTACTGCAAATGGTCCAGAGATCTTCAGTATATCTTCTGGTGCTGTTGCTCCATCAGATAAGTGGCTACCCGCCCTTACAAAGTCACCTTCTTGTACAACCAAGTGCTTAGAAAGTCCTACAAGGTATTTGCGCTGCTGACCTCCCTTCTCATCTGCTACAAAAACTTCTCTATTACCTCTTTTCAGCTTACCAAAAGAGACAATACCATCGATCTCAGCAGTCACAGCTGGGTTAGAAGGGTTTCGCGCCTCAAAAAGCTCGGTTACCCTAGGAAGACCACCTGTGATATCCTGGATACTACCTTGTTTTCTCGGGATCTTTGCTATCCTACCTCCAGACTTAACACTATCTCCGTTATCGACACTTAAGTGAGATCCTACAGGTAGATTATATGTCTTAAGAACATCTCCTTTAGGGTTCACTACATTGATCGTTGGAATCTTTTTCTTCTTTCGTGACTCGATGATAATCTTCTCGACATTACCTGTCTGGTCATCACGCTCAGCCCTGAAGGATACACCTTCTTCGATAGACTCGTACTGAATGATACCACCATGCTCTGATACAATAACAGCGTTAAATGGATCCCACTCACATATAACCTCTCCTTTCTTGATCTTCTTTCTTCCTTTCACGAATAAAGTCGAACCATATGGGATGTGAAGGTTAGCAAGAATCTTATCAGAAGCTGGATCAACTATCCTAAGTTCTCCAGATCTTGATAAAACTACTTCAGAACTCTTGTCACCATCTTTGTATGTAACCGTCTCTACGTTATCAAACTCGAGCTTGCCATCAAACTTTGAGACATGCTCCGACTCAGTCTTACTAACTGATGCTATACCACCTACGTGGAATGTACGAAGTGTAAGCTGTGTACCAGGTTCACCGATACTTTGGGCAGCTATAACTCCTACAGCATCTCCCCTTTCGGAAATTCTTCCTGTCGCGAGATTCTTTCCATAGCACTTCGTGCATACACCTTTCTTAGTCTCACAAGTCAAGACAGATCTGATCATCACAGACTCAACACCTTCTTCTTCGATAGTTTGAGCTAAAAGTGGCGTTATATATTCTCCTGCCCCGATGATTACCTCTTCTGTTTCAGGGTGCAACACATTGTTCAATGCATATCTACCTTCTATACGTGGAGCTAAATCTTCAAGTTTCTTGTCATTGTCCATAAGAGCGGAAGTCTCTATACCTCTTAGTGTATGACAGTCCTCCTCTATTATGATAACATCCTGCGATACATCCACAAGTCTTCTTGTCAGATAACCTGCATCGGCAGTCTTCAAGGCTGTATCGGCTAGACCTTTACGTGCACCGTGCGTACTAATGAAGTACTCGAGTACTGACAGTCCATCTACGAAATTAGCCAGGATGGGATTCTCGATAATCGCACCACCAGTATCTCCTGACTTACGTGGTTTAGCCATCAATCCTCTTAATCCACACAACTGCTTAATCTGTTGTTTACTACCACGAGCTCCACTATCAAGCATCATGTATACGGAGTTAAATCCGCCCTTATGCTCTGCCAATTCTGACATAAGATTTTCAGTGATCTTATTATCGGCATAAGTCCACTTATCGATAACCTGGTTATACCTTTCATTAGAAGTAATGAGACCCATGTTATAGTTATCCCAGACCTCGTCTACTTCATCTTGAGCTTCTACAAGAGTAGATTCTTTGATGGTCGGTGTAATTAGATCACCTAGGTTAAATGACAGTCCACCTTTGAATGACCAGTAGAAGCCCATGTCCTTCATATTGTCTAAGAAGTCCGCAGCTACTGCAAAGTCAGTTCTATCGATGATATTTGCTATCACCTTTTTAAGATTCTTCTTTGTAAGAAGTTCGTTGATAAATGGTACTCCCTCAGGCACAGCTTCATTGAAGATGACTCTTCCGACTGTCGTCTCAATCCTCTCTTGTATCAGATGACCCAATTCATTTTCAACATCAACTTTTACTTGAATCGCATCATGTAAGTTTACTCTACCTTCATTATATGCGATAAGCACTTCTTCTTCAGAATAAAATATAGAAAGCTTTTCTTTCTTCTCTCCGATTTTGGCCTTTGTGATATAATAAAGACCAAGTACCATATCCTGCGATGGCAGGGTGATAGGAGATCCATTCTGTGGATTCAACATATTATGTGACGACAGAAGTAATAACTGTGCTTCCAATATCGCACCTTGACTTAGTGGTACGTGCACAGCCATCTGGTCACCATCAAAATCCGCATTAAATGCTCCACATACTAGTGGATGCAACCTGATGGCTTTTCCTTCTACCAATCTAGGTTGAAATGCCTGAATAGATAATCTGTGAAGAGTTGGAGCCCTATTCAACATGATAGGATGCCCTTTTAATATGCCTTCTAGTATCTCCCAGATTACTGGGTCTTTTCTATCAACTAGCTTCTTTGCGGATTTTACCGTCTTAACGATACCACGTTCTATCAGCTTTCTGATGATAAATGGTTTGAATAACTCAGATGCCATCCCTTTTGGAAGCCCACACTCGTGTAACTTCAGGTTTGGACCTACTACGATCACTGATCTACCAGAGTAGTCAACACGCTTACCGAGTAGGTTCTGACGGAATCTTCCTTGCTTACCCTTCAGAATATCACTCAATGACTTGAGAGATCTTCCTCCTTCGGCTTTGACAGCATTAGACTTTCTAGAGTTATCAAAGAGAGAATCCACCGCCTCTTGAAGCATCCTCTTTTCATTCCTAAGGATTACCTCAGGAGCCTTAATCTCGAGGAGTCTTTTCAATCTGTTGTTTCGGATGATAACTCGACGGTATAGATCATTAAGATCTGAGCTTGCAAATCGCCCACCATCTAGAGGTACCAAAGGTCTAAGCTCTGGAGGTATCACTGGTAGATAGTCGATGATAGCCCACTCAGGCTTATTCTCAAGATGTTTATTGCCATCTCTAAACGCTTCTACAACTCTCAGTCTTTTTAGTGCTTCAGACTTACGCTGCTGAGAAGTCTCTGTGGCTGCCTGATGCCTTAGGTCATAACTGAGCTGATCTAAGTCAAGTCTCAGAAGTAACTCTTTGACTCCCTCAGCACCCATCTTAGCGATGAATTTATTAGGGTCTGTATCTTCTAATAGGTGATTATCCTGAGGTAGTGAATCGAGCACTTCAAAGTATTCTTCTTCAGTTAGAAGCGCTTTGTGTTCGATCTCCCCTTCTTTAACACCTGCTTGTATAACTACGTATCTTTCATAGTAGATAATCGTCTCCAGATTCTTAGACGAAAGCCCTAAGAGATATCCTATCTTATTAGGAAGAGACTTGAAGAACCATATGTGTACCACCGGTACAACTAATCTGATATGCCCCATACGCTCTCGACGTACTTTCTTCTCTGTTACCTCTACTCCACATCTATCACATACGATACCCTTGTATCTTATTCTCTTATACTTTCCACAATAACACTCGAAATCCTTTACTGGCCCAAAGATTCTCTCGCAAAAGAGACCATCTCTTTCTGGCTTATAAGAACGGTAGTTAATCGTCTCAGGCTTGAGTACCTCACCAAAGGATCTTTCGAGTATGTCATCTGGTGAACTCAAACTAATAGTAATAGAGTTAAACTCTGAGTTGGTTTGTCTTCCTACATCCTTTTTAAATGACATCCTTATCTATATTACAAGTGAATATTCTTTTTAATCAAATTTTACATCCAATGCGAGACCACGAAGCTCGTGGATCAATACATTAAATGACTCTGGTATGTTTGGTTCTGGTAGATTTTCGCCCTTGACGATAGCTTCGTAAGCTTTCGCTCTACCCAATATATCATCAGACTTAATCGTCAGAAGCTCTCTAAGTATATGGGACGCCCCAAATGCTTCCAGAGCCCATACCTCCATCTCACCAAATCTCTGTCCACCAAACTGCGCTTTACCACCAAGTGGTTGCTGAGTGATAAGTGAGTATGGCCCGATAGATCTAGCGTGCATCTTGTCATCTACCATGTGCGATAACTTGATCATGTAGATGATACCGACTGTTGCGTGCTGGTGGAATCTATCTCCTGTCTCGCCATCATATAGATATGTCTGTCCATATTCTGGTAGACCAGCCTTCTTGATATACTCGCCAATCTCATCCTTACTAGCACCATCAAAAATCGGTGTAGCAAACTTGCGGCCTAACTTCTCACCAGCCCAACCAAGAACTGTCTCAAAGATCTGACCTATGTTCATCCTAGAAGGTACACCTAGAGGATTAAGTACGATATCTACAGGAGTACCATCCTCTAAGAATGGCATATCTTCTTCCCGCACGATCATCGCAACGATACCTTTATTACCGTGACGACCAGCAAGCTTATCTCCTACTTTTAACTTTCGCTTCTTGGCCATGTAGACTTTAGCGAGTTTAAGGACACCAGCAGGTAACTCATCACCTATGCTGATATTGAACTTCTCTCTTTTATATCTACCTATTTCATTATTGACCTTGATACTATAGTTATGGAGCAACCTAGCTATCAGTCCATCAGTTTTCTTTTCTTCTGTCCAATTAGAGTAATCTACCTGCGCATACTCAAGGTTCTTCAAGACCTTATTAGTGAATCTTGTACCCTTAGGTATGAGTATCTCATTATAGATATTCTTAACTCCCTTAGACGACTTTCCTTTAAGGAGTGACATCAACTTATCGACAAGCACAGTCTTCAACTCATTGAGCGCAACCATGTGACGGTCTTCAAGCTTAGATAGAAGTTCTTTCTCCTGAACTTTTTGCTCTTTGCTTTTTTTCGCTCTCGCAAATAACTGCTTGTCTATGATGATTCCTTTCGTAGAAGGCTTAGCCTTGAGTGATGCATCTTTGACATCTCCAGCCTTATCACCAAAGATGGCTCTCAAAAGCTTCTCTTCTGGTGTTGGATCAGACTCACCCTTAGGTGTAATCTTACCTATAAGGATGTCTCCTTCTGACACCCAAGCACCTGTCCTGATGATACCATTTTCATCAAGGTCTTTAGTTCCTTCTTCACTTACGTTTGGTATATCATTAGTGAGTTCCTCCTCACCAAGCTTGGTATCTCTTACATCGAGATCAAAACTTTCGATATGTAGTGATGTAAATATGTCTTCTTTCACAACTCTCTCAGATAGCACGATGGCATCCTCAAAGTTGTACCCTTTCCAAGGCATGAAAGCTACCTTCATATTTTGGCCTAACGCCAACTCTCCTTTCTCAGTAGCATAACCATCACAAAGTAGACTACCCTTCTCTACTCGATCTCCTTTCTTTACGATTGGCTTCAAGTTGATACAAGATCCTTGGTTGGTTCTTCTAAACTTGATTAAGCTATAACGCTTGATATTATCATCGAAAGAAACAAGTTCTTCTTGCTTTGATCTATCATATTTGATTACGATCTCGTTAGCATCAACATACTCTACGATACCCTTGCCTTCCGCATTGATCAACATACGACTATCCTGCGCTACCTTGGCTTCGATACCCGTACCAACGATCGGAGACCTTGGCTTGATAAGGGGTACCGCTTGACGCTGCATGTTAGATCCCATCAGTGCACGGTTCGCATCATCATTCTCCAAGAATGGAATCAATGATGCAGATACACCGACAATCTGGTTAGGAGCTACATCCATATACTCGATCTCCTTCGGTGCGAGTACAGGAAAATCTCCATGCTCACGGCACTTAATCTTGTCCGACTTGAAAGCACCTGTTTCTTTTAATGGCGCATTAGCCTGAGCTATCTTTTTAAAATCCTCACCTTCAGCTGACAGATAATTTACATCGCCATCTAGGTCAACTTTCCCCTCATTCACTGCTCGATATGGGGTCTCGAGGAATCCCATCTTGTTCACCTTTGCATGTACACAAAGAGTCGATATCAAACCAATGTTAGGTCCTTCAGGTGTCTCGATCGTACATAGTCGACCATAGTGACTATAGTGTACATCACGCACCTCAAATCCTGCTCTCTCTCTAGATAAACCTCCTGGCCCTAGAGCTGAGATACGTCTCTTGTGCGTAATCTCAGACAGTGGATTCGTTTGATCTAAAAATTGAGATAGTTGAGATGTCCCGAAGAAAGAGTTGATAACAGATGATAGTGTACGCGCATTGATCAAGTCCACTGGCGTAAATACCTCATTATCCCTCACGTTCATTCTTTCACGGATAGTTCTAGCCATCCTTGCAAGACCTACTCCAAACTGAGCGTAGAGCTGCTCACCCACCGTCCTTACACGACGATTACTTAGGTGATCGATATCATCTAACTCAGCCTTCTGGTTAGTAAGAGATACTAGATACTTAACGATAGCAAGTATGTCTTCCTTCGTCAAGACCAGAGTGTCGAGATCGACTGATACTTCGAGCTTTCTGTTGATCTTGTATCTACCCACCTCACCTAGGTTATATCTCTTATCAGAGAAGAAGAGTTTATCGATGATACCTCTTGCCGTCTCCTCATCTGGTGGGTCTGATCCTCTCAGCTGTCTGTAGATATGTTGTACCGCCTCCATCTCAGATGATGATGGATCTTTTTGAAGTGTATTGTAGATGATCGAGTAATCTTCATCTATGTCATCACGCTGAAGAATGATGGTTTCAACATCAGCATCTTTAATCAACTTTACATTTTCTTCATCTAGAACGACATCACGTTCGAGGATGATTTCGTTACGCTCGATAGTCACCACC
>CAYYBR010000179.1:0-8861 GCA_964470035.1 uncultured Saprospiraceae bacterium | reverse complement strand
GTTTCATTATTTCTATATTCTTCTGACTATTATTTTTTTTAGCAGTTGTCAAGAGTCAAGTACTACAACTAATAATTCTGTAACTAATAATAGTTTCTCTGATTTTGCAAGTAAAATAACCCACCCTTTAGATGGCTTGAGTGAAGAAGAGTTAAAAAGTATCGTCGAAATTCTAATGTCGAATAATAAGTATCAAGAAGAAGGCACCTTAATCGGTGACATTACTTTGATTGAGCCTGATAAATCAGCAGTTACTAACTGGAAATATGGAACACCGTTTAATCGAAGAGCCAGTGTGATTTTCAGACAAGGGACTCAAACCTTTGAAGGAATAATTGATGTGTCAAAAGGCTTAATTGAGTCATGGACTCAATTGAACGATATTCAATCCGCCATCATCATTGACGATTTTATGAAGGCAGATGACGTGTGGAAAAAAGATAAAAGAGTAACTGACGCTTTGACTAAACGAGGATACAAAATCGACGAGGTCATGGGTGTCCCTCTTACATCAGGTTTTTTTGGTGAAAAAGAAAGTCGTGACAGGAGACTGCTGAAGGTATGGCTATTGGATATAAAAGACGTGAAAACCAATCTTTATTCAAAACCAATCAATGGTATTATTCCTGTAGTTGATGTGAATGCCGGTACAGTAGTAGATATCTTCCTGACTGGAGACGATGCCAGAAACGATGTAATTTATGACTATGACGACGCCTCTCTAAGTATCAAAAAATCCAAACCTGTGAATATGGTATCCCCACAAGGCCATAATTATGACTTTAAGGATGGATTGATTCATTGGGATGACTGGAAATTTCACTTGCGCTTTGATAAGCGTTTAGGGGTAATTATTTCCATGGCTTCATTCAAGGAACAATCAGTCGCTTATCAATTGTCTTTGAGTGAAATGTTTGTCCCATACATGGACCCCGCTCAAGACTGGAGCTACCGGAGTTATATGGATATTGGAGAATATGGATTTGGGTTTTTGTCCACAGCAATGACACGAGGAGAAGATATCCCTGATAATGCAACTTTACTATCTGCACCTATAGCAATGGATGACGGCATGCCTGTTATGATGCCAAATGTGATGGGACTGTTTGAGAGGAACACTGGAAGACCAATGTGGCGGCATTCAGAGTTTATAAATGAAACTCACGAGAGTCGAGAAGAAGTAGAACTAGTATTGAGAACCATACCTGTAGTTGGAAATTACGACTACATAATAGACTACGTTTTTAGTGCAAAAGGAAGCATTACTGTAGAGGTCGGTGCAACGGGTATCGATGCCGTAAAAGCAGCTAAGGCGAAGACCATGAATGATCCAACGGCCATCTTTGAAACGAAAGTTGGAAACTTGGTTGCACCTAATTTAGTGGGTGTTTATCACGATCACTTTCTTTCTTTTAGAATAGACATGGACATCGATGGAGTAAATAATTCTATCGTCTCTGACGAAATAATTCCTGTTAAGTACAAGGATAATCACAGAATAAGTGGTTGGGAAATAGTAGAACATCCCAACCTTATGGAGGGCCATATCAGTAATGAAAAAGATGGTCACGATGGTTTCTATAGAGTAGTTAATAAAAACTCCAAAAATAGTTTGGGCCAAGCGAAAGGTTATCTAATTATGGGACATACTCATTTGTCTCAATTGGATGACAAAGACTTACCTCAAAAAAGAGCGGCTTGGTCAAAACAACAACTTTGGGTAACTCCTTATGATAAGAATGAAAAATTTGTGTCTGGTCGCTTCCCTAATCAAAGTGATGGCTCAGACGGTATTTTAAAATGGACTGCTCAAAAACGTTCGATCGACAATACTGACATTGTTTGTTGGTATACCTTAGGTTTTCACCACTATACATTACCTGAAGATTGGCCGGTTTTATCTACTAAATGGACTAGTTTTATGTTGAGACCTGCTATGAGTTTTGATAGAAACCCAGCTATTGATGTCTCAAAGTAACTCGTCTATAATGAAAGCGTACTTGCTCAATAAAATTGGGTTGTCCCAAGATGAGTATTTTTCAAATTTTCGAATATCGAAGAGCTTTTATATTGTCTTTACATTATCAGTCTCATTCATATTTAGTAATTGCAATCATAGGGTCTCTCAAAGTGATATAATTCTCCCAATCCTCGGAAGACATCAAACTAAGATTATAGAAGGAAAAGATAGTCTTGTTTATCATCGAATTCCCAGTTTTGAACTACGTAACCAATACGGAGATACCTTCGGCTCAAAAGATTTGAGTGGGAAAATTTATTTAACAGAGTTTTTCTTTACCAGTTGCCCTTCTGTATGTCCAAAGGTAGCCGTGCAGATGAAGCAAATACATCAAGAGTTACATGCTGTGCCAGAGTTTGCCATGGTTTCTTTTACATTAGATCCCAAAAGAGATACGCCAGAGAGATTGTCTACTTACGCCGAAGAAAAGGGAGTTAATCATTCTAATTGGTACTTTCTCAATGGAGAAGCAGATGCTGTTTATAGATTAGCTGAGGAAGGATATTATGCTGCGGCCTACAATGATAAAACGGATGAACAAGACAATATCATGCATGACGGTGTTTTAGTCTTAGTAGATACCAACGGTCACATTAGAGGGATGTACGACGGCATGGATAAAAGTTCGGTTTCTAAGGTAAAACAAGATGTCATCGGTTTGTCCAAATCACTCAAAGAGAAAAGTTAAGTAGGGCATTGCTATTCAGTGAGCCCAGACCTCAATTAGATCATTTAGGATATTCATTGATTTTGGATTAATAACAATATCTTTATTTTTGCTCCTCTTCATTTGACTTGAAGTGGTCCCCCAAAATTGATGGTATCTAATGAATAAATCTCCCGATAAAACTAGAAGGCAACAAATTCTATCTGTCGCAGCTCGTCTCTTTAGAGAAAAAGGTTATAAAGCAACCTCGATGAGAGACATCGCTAAAAGTTTGAGCGTCGAAGCAGCCAGTTTATACAGTCACATCAAATCTAAGGATGACATTCTCGAAGAACTAGTATTTCTAGTTGCAGACAAATTCGAAAACGGGATGAAGGATATAGATGAGTCTTCTTATTCTCCCTACCAGAAGGTACAAGAGTTGATTGCTTTACAAATTCGAATTACTGTTGAAAATCCATATGCTATTTTTCTTCAAACCCAGGCTCTATGGCATTTGAAAGAGCCCAAAAAAAGTGCCTACGAAACTATTCGGAATAAATACGCACAAGACTTTTTACGAATAATCAAAAAAGGAATTGAATTGGGCGAAATAAAAGAAGTCAACCCAGAAATTATGCTCAATACTATTCTTTCCTCTAGCCGATGGCTATATACTTGGTATAATGAAAACAGAAAAATCAGTCCAATTGAATTAAAAATTCAAATTTTAGAGCTCTTGGAAAATGGCTTTAAACCAACATCTTAAGGTGCTTATCAGGGTTCTTTACTTGTTCGACTCCCTGTACATCTCGTTTCTCTCCAATATCCTAAGGTTCCCAACTCTCGATAGAGCTCTAATACGACTTTTCTCAGGTTATCAAGCTTTTCTTCGTTTGAGCAAAAAAAGGAAGAAATTCTTGATTAGTCGTAAAACATTTGTTACATTTAAACCTAACGCTTGTTAGGCATAGAATTAACACTTGTTTTAGATAGAAAATCACTTGGATGGAATATATATTAAACAAAGCAGATTGGGGTGGAATAGACAATTTTGACAGTCTATTAGCCGACATTAGAAAGCGAGCACCAGAATTCGCCAAACAAAATTATGTGTCGGATGATATAGTTCAACGCTTCAAAGAAATGGGTATTTACAGGGCTTTTGTGCCTAAAGAATATGGTGGAGATGAACGATCCCCTATTGATTTCTTACTAGCTATTGAAGAAATTGCGAAGGCAGATGGATCTGCTGGTTGGGTAGCAAGTTTCGGAGTTTGTGAATCCTACTTAGGAGGATTACCTATGAAAACGCTTGAGAAAATATGGCAAAATCCTGATGATATCTTTGCAGGAGCGATGTTCCCTATTCAGCCTGCTAAAGTAGTTGATGGTGGCTATTTATTAAATGGTCGATGGAAATGGGCAAGTGGTTGTATGTCCGCCGATAGAATTGGAGTAGGGATTAAAACAGATGCAGATAACTCACTACCATCTATGGTTGTGTTAGATGCAGACCAAGTAACGATAGACAAGGACACTTGGAACATGCAGGGCATGTCGGGAAGTGGCAGTTTCGATGTCGTCGTTGATAATGTAATTGGCTCTCCTGATTATACATTTGTCAGAGGTGGCAAATTAACACCACAAGGTTCATTCTTCCAGTTCCCTACACTTTGTATTGCAGGACAAGTATTAGCAGTCACTTCTTTAGGAGTTGCTAGAGCAGCTATGGATATAGTAATAGATAGAGCTGCGGCACGCTCTTCTGCTACAGGAGCACCCAATATTGGAGATAGAGTATATGTTCAGTTAGAAATGGCTAAAGCAGAGGCTAAACTGCGCTCTTCTAGGCTGTTCTTCTATAATTCTATTGAGCGCGCTTGGGATATACTAGAAAGCGGAAAAGAATTAGATGCAGAAACTGTCAACATGATGCGGTTATCTAACACTCACTTAACAAGAGAATGCGCCGAGGTAGCTAGGACTGCTTACCATCTTTCAGGCATGGAAGCTGCAGAAAATGACAACCATTTGTCTCGTTGTTTTAGAGATGTTCATATGCCAACACAACATGCATTTATGGGCGAATTTACTTACCAAAATGCAGGTGCTATCTTATTTGGCAAAAAACCATTTCCTGGTCATTTGCCATCATGGGTAAAAGTAGAACCTACAACGATTCAACAACCAAAATTTTCATTAGCATGACCAATGAATTTGACGCTAAAAATTTTCGTCATGCCTTAGGTCAATTTCCTACAGGAGTTACCGTCATTACTACTTTAGATAAAGAAGGTAATCCAATAGGGGTTACTGCCAGCAGTTTTAATTCTGTTTCCATGCAACCGCCATTGGTACTTTGGAGCGTAGGAAAGAATGCCTATAGCGCTAAAATTTTCGAAGAGACTGAATATTTTAATGTAAATGTGTTGAGTGAATCGCAAGTTGATGTTTCTAATACCTGTGCCAAACAAGGAACGGATAAGTTTGCGAAAATAGATTATAAATCAGGTATCGATGGCTGTCCTATTTTAAATAATACTGCCGCTTGCTTTGAGTGTAAAACATGGAAATTATATGATGGAGGAGACCACATTATTGTGGTGGGCGAGGTAATTAAATATCAAAGCAATTCCGATATCAAACCCCTGGTATTTGCTCGTGGCAGTTACGCAGTTACTGCTGCCCATTCTTAAACAAAGAAAATCAGTTTGGTATGGTTAGTCAAAAGAAGACGACAGCAGAGAAGTTAGCCGAAATAAAAGAGAAGAAATTAGACAAGGGTGGCGACTGGAGTTTTTGGCCAGATTACGACGCCGCCGAGTCTGGCTTACATGATTATTGGTATCCAGTAGTGTGGTCAAGGTCCGTAAAAAATAAAAAGCCCAAACCCTTTAGGCTATGTGGAAAGGATATGTTCCTTATGCGAGACGAAACTGGGAAAATCCGTGCACTACATGATCGCTGCCCTCATAGGGGAGTGAAAATTTCTCTCGGAAAACAATGGTTTCCCGGTACTGTCAGCTGCCCTTATCATGGTTGGACTTTTGACCTTAAGACTGGCGAAGTAAATGCAGTTATTACAGACGGCCCAGATAGCCAAGTCTGTGGTCATGCAGGAGTTCAAGTATATCCTACAGAAGAATTTATGGGATTGGTCTGGGTCTTTATGGGTGTTAACACACCTCACCCTTTAGTAGAACAACTACCAAAAGAATTGGTCGATCCTCCAAAATATGCCGTTGGTGGACGCATCGAAGATAGAACAGGCAATTGGCGTTTTTATGCAGAGAATGGCTTTGATGAAGGACATGCCAAATACCTTCATCGCACCTCGATTTGGAGAATTATGAAGGTGATGCCTACCTGGAATAAAATCCACATCGAAAAAGAAGGCCGATGGTTATATCGAATAGAAGATGAACGTTATTGGGAGGCAGATTTTCCTGGTGTCGGAAAATGGACAAATGAACGCTGGTGGAAAATTAAACCAAAGCAGAGACAAGGGAAGATGCTTGGAAATGTAGGGGGCGGGAAAAACAACCCGTACATTGAAAATCAGAACTTCCCTGGATTCGCCTCGATATCATTACCAGGTGTTCTACGGATAGCCTATCCCACCTTCATTCATTATGAATTTTATGTCCCTATAGATGGAGAGCATACGAAGTATGTCGGAGTCATGATTCAATTCAAAAAAGGCTTGGCAAAATGGTGGTATTATCTAAAATACCTATTTATCATACGACCTATGTTTCACGGTAATTTCTCCAGCCAAGATCATTGGATGGTAGAAAATACTGACGCTCCACCAGAGCGCTTGTATCGACCCGATATTTCATTAATCAAATGGCGAAAACTTTTCTCATTACCTCATCCATTTAAAAAAACTAATGGACAAAAAATGAGCAAGAACGACGTCAGAGAACATTCTTTAAAATAGACGATCAAAATGGACTTAACACCAAAACCAGCTCCTGAAGGACGCTACGTAAAAGCGGGTAAAAACAATTGGTATTTACTTGAAATAGGTGAAGGAAGACCCGTTTTTTTTCTACACGGAGGCGGCCCCGGGTGTACCTCATGGTCAGATTTTGCAGTAGTAGCGCCAATTTTTGCCAAAACAAGCAAATGCTATATGCCTGACCTTTTACAATATGGAAAGTCAGATAAAGCCATCATTAAGGGACCAATGTGGGACCACCACGCACGCTCTGTGGTAGAATTAATGGATGAATTAGGCGTTGAAAGAGCAGATTTTATTTGTAATTCTTGGGGTGGAACGATTGCACTAGCCTTGGCAGCAAGGTATCCTGAGCGAACAAGATCATTGACCATTACGGGGTCTATGCCAGTTTTTAGAGGACCACTTTGTCCTTTGCCAGAAGGCGGCCGAAGAGGTCGAAATGCCAGAGATATTTATTATGGAGGCGAAGGACCAACCTTAGAGAAAATGCGTCAGCTTATTGCAAGATTAGAATGGTATAACGCTGATTTGATTCCCGAAGAAACAGTCAAGATGCGCTACGAACAAAGCTTGGATAAGGAAGAAATGGCCTTAGCCGCTATGTCCGACAGTCCAAGAGGAGAATGGCAAGACTTAGAAAAAGATCTTGGTAAAGTAGAATGTCCAACCTTATTTTGCTGGGGCTTACAGGATGATTTCTTAACACCTGACTATCCACTTATGTTGATGAACATGGTTCAGAGAGGTCAACTCCATATTCTTGATGCCAGCTCGCATCATTTACAAGAAGAACGACCTGAGCATTATTTCCATATTGTCAATTCATTTTTGGACCAACCAGATTATAAAATGTAATCATGAATCCTATTAGGTTTTTGAAGAATTTATTTGTTGACTTATTAATAAAAACAACAGGCACCTACATAGGTGCACCAAAGGATAAACCATTCTCCCAAAAGAATGATCAAAACTGATACTACATATAATTCACTAGCTTTTGAAAAGGCTAAAGCTCAAATAGACAAAGAACGTTTAGTACGTACTTTGTCTGCAATGGTAGATGTAGCGTCTCCAACTGGAGAAGAAGGGCCATTAGCGAGACGAATTGTTCAGATTCTAAACGAATACGGTTTATCAGGGAAAGAACAGGTAATTGATTCACAACAATCCAATGCTCTAGGGAAAATAGTGGGTAGCAATACCAATGAAGCTCCCAGCCTACTGCTTTATGCACCTATTGATACTGTCACTTCTGCTAATCCCGATGAAGATTTACCTTGGGTAGGACCAGAAATGAAGCCTGAAATGTGGGCAAAAAGTAGAGCTGATAAAGCCTATGTATATGGTCTTGGCGCACATAATCCTAAGGGGCATGCAGCTTGTATCATAGAAGCCGCCACAGTGCTAAAAGAGATGAATATCCCGCTCAAAGGTGATCTCTTATTAGGATTTGGTGCTGGTGGGATGCCAACTAATGCCCGTAAAGGCACTCGCTCTGATTCTGGTCATGGAGTAGGATGTGACTATATGATGAGCCAACACCCAAAACCAGATAGTGCAGTTATCGCCAAATCAGGCTGGTCAATTTCTTATGAAGAAGTAGGTCTCATCTGGTTCGAAGTGGAAGTAAAAGGCATACACAATTATTCTGGCGCTCGGCACTTGATGCCGTATGTGAACCCAATTACAGACGCTGCTAAATTAATTGCAAAAATCGAGGAATGGCTTTTAGCATGGCCAGACAAACATAGATCTGGATTGGTGGCTCCTCAAGGTGTCATATCTTTCATTGAGTCTGGCTGGGAAAGAATGCCTTCTTTCACACCTGCTGTATGTCGATTTAGAATAGATTTACGGCTGAGTCCACGAACTTCACCTGAAGAGGCAGAAGCAGATTTTGCGAAGATCCTAAAAAAATATAGTGAAGAATTGGCTATCGAAACCAGCTATCAAAGGCTCGTAGCTATTCCAGGGCATACTACTCCTAAGGAGACTGCCATTATTCAGCAATCTATACAATCCTGGGAAGCAATAACTGGTGAAAAACACCAATTTAAGTATGGTATGTCTGGGGCTACAGATGCTAATATATTAAGAGGCCATGGCGTCCCTACTGCCAGAGTAGGTTTACAAAAAGCGAAGCTACCTGATATTGACTTTCAACTAGGCATGAATGCCGTGGCGATTAAAGATTTATATGAATTAACCTTATTGCTAGTACACCT
>CAYYBR010000178.1:0-8904 GCA_964470035.1 uncultured Saprospiraceae bacterium | reverse complement strand
TAGCAAATGTGAAAATTCGCAAATGGCAGAATCAAAAGAATACTTAACACTATCATAGGAACTAGCAAGCGACATTAATTTGCTCATTTGCTAATTCACGAATTTGCTAATTCATAAACATGAGTGGAGCATTAAAAGAAGTACGAGAAAGAATTAAGTCTGTTAACAGTACACAGCAGATTACAAAGGCTATGAAGATGGTCTCGGCTGCTAAGTTACGCCGTGCACAAATGGCGATAACAGAGATGCGCCCATATGCCGAGAGGTTAGATAATATGCTTCGCAATATCCTTTCTAATATGGAGGGAGGATCAGGCTCTTCATTTGGTGTTGCAAGACAGGTGGAGAAGGCTCTGGTGATCGTCGTAACTTCTAATAGAGGATTGGCAGGTGCGTTTAATAGCAATATAATCAAAGCGGCAGTAGCTAAGATAGAAGGAGAATATAGCGCCATAAGAAAAGCTGGAGGACTTACGATACTAAGTGTTGGGAAAAAAGGGGCAGATTATTTTAGAAAGAGATATCAGGATTGTGAGCTAATTACAGACCACACGCTACTTTTTGAAGATTTGAGCTTTGAGAATGTCGCGCAAGTTTCGCAGTTGGCCATGGATGGTTTTATTCTTGGGGACTATGATCAGGTAGTCGTCTCGTATGGTAGATTTAAAAATGCTGGAGTTCAAATACCACAGTGTGTACAGTTTCTCCCAGTGACCAAAATAGAATCTTCAGAATCTGAGGACGAAGAGAAAAAACATAAGGCTGACTATCTTTTTGAGCCGAGCAAAGAAGAGCTTCTAGAGGAACTCATACCAACGATACTTCAAACGACTTTTCAAAAGTTTGTGCTTGACACTCATGCTTCTGAACACGGTGCAAGGATGACAGCTATGGATAGTGCAACTGAAAACGCCAATGAAATGCTCAAAGATCTTAAGGTGTCCTATAACAAAGCTCGTCAGGAAGCGATCACCAAAGAACTTTCAGAGATAGTAGGTGGTGCGGCAGCCTTAGAAGGGTAGTCGGAGCTTAGATATCATATGCGCTATGGCTTTAGTTATACTACATTTGCGAGCTTTAGCGAAGCGTCATGACAGATAAATCAATACATGTTATCAAGATCGGTGGGCGTCTGATCAATGACCCCAAGATGTTAATGGCCTTCTTGGATGAATTTCAAAAGGTAGAAGGATATAAGATCTTAGTGCATGGCGGTGGTCGTAAGACGACAGAGCTTTCTGCACTACTCGGTGTAGAAACTAGAATCATCGAAGGGCGAAGAATCACTAACGCAGATACGCTTGAGATAGCTATCATGGTATTTGCTGGATTGATCAATAAATCCATGGTTGCTCAACTGCAAAGTCGACAAGTGAATGCACTTGGTCTGTGTGGAGCAGATGGGGATATCATAAGATCACAAAAAAGACCGGTCAAAGATATCGACTTCGGATATGTCGGAGATATCAAGAATGTAGATGGGAAGTCTCTTTTTAATTTGATGGAACGAGGTATCGTGCCAGTTTTATCTGCTATTACCCATGACGGACAGGGGCAGCTTCTCAATACAAATGCTGACACCATAGCAGCGCAAACTGCCATAGCACTAACGCAGTATGGGGAGGTGAGCTTATCATATTGTTTCGAATACCTCGGAGTCCTTTATGATCTAGATGAACCACAGATGACGATGTCATCTATCAATGAAGGGGAGTTCATCAATATGAAAACCTCGGGTAGCATCAATAGTGGGATGATCCCAAAGCTATCCAATGGATTTGATGCGCTTAAGGGTAAGGTCTCACAAGTCCATATATGTGGCATCGAAAATCTTGTTTCTCTTCATAGAGCTTCAGCTCTCGCCTTGTAACTTACACCGATGGATATCTCACGTTTATCCAAGGACAGCATAGCATTACTGCAGTCACTTATAAAGGAAGCTTCCTTCTCAGGCGAGGAAGGAAAGACTGCGGAGCTTATACAGTCTTACTTTGAAAGACATGAGATCAAGACTGATAGAATACATAATAATATCATCGCAAGGAGTGCTTCTTGGGATGACAGTAAACCAACTGTCGTTTTGAATTCTCATCATGATACGGTTAAGATAGGAGATGGTTGGTCCAAGGACCCTTTTGGTGCAGTGATAGAAGAAGGAAAGTTATACGGACGAGGTAGTAACGATGCAGGAGGAGCACTTGTAGCGCTTATGGCCGCTTTCAGTGTGATGCATAATGAAGCCCTGCCATACAACCTGATGATGATAGCTTCTGGTGAGGAAGAAAATTTTGGACCTCATGGAGTGGCTTCTGTTTTGTCAGAACTAGACGTTCAACCGGATTTTGCTATCATAGGAGAGCCGACGGAGATGCATATAGCCATCGCTGAGAAAGGCCTTATAGTCATCGACGGAGAAGTTAAAGGCGAAAGTGGACATGCGGCTAGAAGTACTGGAGTGAATGCCCTTTATCTGGCGACAGAAGATATCAATCAAATAAAAACCTATCAATGGGATCGCATATCCCAACATCTCGGTATGACTACTACCAAGGTAACCCAGATATCTGCTGGGAGCCAGCATAATGTAATCCCAGATATCTGCACCTACGTTATAGACTGTCGAGTGAATGAAAAATATACTCTCCATGAAGTGATAGAGGTCTTGGATAGCATCACTACTGCAGATCTCAAACCTCGATCCATACGCTGGCATCCGTCAGGCATATCTGAAGATCATCCTATCATTACCTCTGGCAAGAAATTAGGAAGATCTCTCTTTGGCTCACCAACACTTTCAGATCAGGTGCACTTCAAATGCCCATCGATCAAAATAGGGCCGGGTAGATCCGAAAGATCTCATACCTCTGATGAGTACATCCTTCTTACCGAAATAGAAGAAGGCATAGAGATTTACATAGCTTTACTGCGGGATCTCTCATTATAGAAATAAAGCTTATGACGCTCTGGGATAAGGGGTATAGTATAGATCAGAAAATACAACAGTTCACTATTGGACAGGATCCAATACTAGACCTACAACTTGCAAAGTATGACGTTATCGCTTCCAAGGCGCATGCTCGTATGTTGTCTAAGATCAGTATGTTATCTGATCATGAGCGTGACCAACTGATCAAAGAGTTGAATAACATCACTGATTTAATCAATGAAGGAGACTTTAGGATTGATGACGGAGTAGAGGATGTTCATTCGCAGATAGAGAATATACTAGTTGGTAGACTCGGCGAGACTGGTAAAAAGATTCACCTTGGTCGATCAAGAAACGATCAAGTTCTAGTGGCGCTTCGATTATTTTTTAAAGACCAACTAGATAGGATCACAGCTACTACAAAGAAAGCGGTCAGGATTCTGTTGGACGATGCCGATAAGAAGAAGGATCTCTTGATTCCTGGGTATACTCACATGCAAGTGGCCATGGTGTCGTCGGGAGGTATGTGGCTGAGTTCATTTGCGGAAGCGCTACTAGATGACTTAGATTATATGAAGGGAATCAAAAAAACGATCTATCGTAATCCCCTTGGTACAGCAGCAGGATATGGTTCGTCGATACCTATCGATCGAGCCTTTACCACAGAAGCACTTCATATGGAAGGTCTCTGTGTAAATCCTATCAACGCGCAGTTAGGTCGAGGCAAGACAGAACTTCTGGTTGCTCATGCCATCTCTTCCATGGCACTTACGATCAACAAACTGGCCATGGATGTCTGTCTGTTTTCTAATGAAAACTATGGTGTATTCTCTCTTCCCAAGATCTATACCACAGGCTCTTCGATTATGCCACACAAGAAAAATCCTGATGTATTTGAACTCATGAGAGCGAGATCAAACCAACTGATTTCTCTACCTTCTCAGATATCTTCTATCATCAGTAATCTGACAACAGGGTATCACCGAGACTATCAGTTACTAAAAGAGTTGATCTTTCCTGCGCTTTCGCAAATGATGACCTTACTCGATCTCGTCATCCACTGCATACCTCAGTTAGAGTGGCAGGAGAGTCAGGTCTATGAAGATAAATATCAGTATCTCTGGAGTGTAGAAGTGGTGAATCAATATGTCAAGGATGGCATGTCATTTAGAGAAGCTTATCGTAAAGTAGGTGCAGATATAGAGGAGGGCAAATATGTTCCGACAAAGGAGATCCAGCACACCCACATAGGTAGTCTAGGTAATCTGGGCTTAGATCTTTTAAGGAAGAGACTCAGTCAAATAGACTAAGCTTACAGCTTAATAAGTTCTTACCTTTATATGTGTGAAAGAAAGAGTGACTTCTGTTATTCTTTAGAGGTCTTAATTATAAAGCAGAAATATACATGACAGATTTTGCAGGACTTGAAGATGCCACCAAATACCTTAATAGAAAAGGATATTTAGACTTAGACGTTGACCCTACACTTGATCTTGAGGCGGAGATAAATAGACTTAAGAAGGAGAAAAATGCTATCATACTTGCTCATTATTATGTTGAGTCTGAACTTCAAGATATAGCCGACTACATAGGAGATAGCCTTCAGTTAGCTCAGAAAGCAGCATCTACAGAAGCAGATATAATTGTATTTGTAGGTGTTCACTTCATGGCAGAGACTGCTAAGATGCTCAACCCAAAAAAGAAAGTACTTCTCCCTGATTTGAAAGCTGGTTGTTCGCTTGCGGACTCCTGTCCTCCACACTTATTCAAGAAGTTTAAGGAGAAGCACCCAGATCATGTTGTTGTCAGTTATATCAACTGTACAGCTGAACTAAAGACTTTGACGGATATCTGCTGTACCTCATCTAATGCTGTACATGTTATCAATAGTGTGCCCGAAGGAACAGGTATCATATTCGCACCAGACAAGAACCTTGGTGCCTACTTACAAAAGAAGACAGGAAGAGAACTTGTACTTTGGAATGGTGCCTGTATGGTACATGAGATCTTCTCTGCGGAGAAGATAACTAAGGCTATGGTTCGCAACCCTGATGCGGAGCTCATAGCGCACCCAGAGTGTGAAGAGCACATCTTACAAAAGGCTCATTTTATAGGTTCTACTTCGCAGCTACTGAGATATACTCACGAAAGTGATGTCCAGAAGTTCATAGTGGCTACTGAGTCTGGGATCATCCATCAGATGGAGTTGAAATCACCAGATAAACAATTTATCCCTGCGCCGCCTAACAATACATGTGCGTGCAATGACTGTCCTCACATGAAGCGCAATAGCATGGAGAAGCTTTATCTATGTATGGAGTATGAGCAGCCAGAAGTGATCCTTGAAGACTGGGTCATCGAGAAAGGTGTAGCTTGTATCGATCGGATGATGGAGATCAGCGCAAAAGCAGGTCTATAGAAATAGCTCTACATGTCCATTCTAAAAACTAGAAGAAATTTTTTAGAATCTACTTCTTTGATCGGAGCTTCGTCTCTGCTTACTAAGGTAGGGTTAGGCTTTCCTAAAGATATACATAGAGTTGGGGAAGGGGTGGACTGGGAAGCAGTAAGGTCTCACTTTCCGATATCCAACTGGAGTAAGATCCACCTCAACAGCGGAAGCGCAGGAGTGATGCCACAGCAAGTGAGCGACCATCTGCTCGATCTTATCAAGTATGCTAGTAGTCGAGCACCATATGAAGTATGGGATGAGTGGCAAGAAATCAAACAATCCAATCTTGCTAGACTTGCTAATCTGATAGATGCTACACCTACTGAACTTCAAGTAGTTCGTAATACTACAGAAGCGCTAAATATGATCATCTCTGGCCTTTCAATAGACGAAGGCTCAGATGTCATCATCACTAACAACGCCTATCCTTTTGCGCTAAACGCATGGAAGAGGAAAGCTGCCAAAGAAAAATTCAATGTCATCGAGGTAGAGATCACGCTGCCCATGTCCGAGGATGAAGTAGCCAACATATATCAAGATGCGATAACCCCAAGTACGAGTATCGTACATATAACACATATGACTCACCGCGAAGGTCATATTATGCCGGTTAAGAGACTTACTGAACTCAGTCATCAATACGGTGCAAAAGTGGTAGTAGATGGTGCCCATGTCATTGGACATATAGACATGTCCTTGAAAGAAGTAGGCTGTGATTACTTTGCGAGTAGTCTCCATAAATGGTTGAATGCACCATTGGGTACGGGACTCATTTACGTAAGTGAAAAGCATATCTCTTCTCTTGAGGGTCACTTGTCTTCATATCCTGGGTCATCTGATAGCATGGATAAGTACGAGCATCTCGGGACAAGGTGTTGGGCCAACGAAATCGGTATAGCCGCTGCACTCGACTTTCATGATGGGATAGGTAGGGAGGTGAAGACGGAAAGATTAGATGAGTTGAAGACGTATTGGGTAGATCGTGTGGCGGGTATAGCGAGTGTACACATGCATACGACTAAAGAACAATCATGTGCGATAGCTACCTTTAGCATCGACGACTACAAGGCAGGACAGATCCTCAATATATTGGATGAAGATTATGATATCCACGCCAAGTCGGTAAGTAGTAAGTGGGGTTCTGGCGTGCGGATAAGTCCTAACATTTTCACTTCTAAAGCGGAACTGGATCACTTAGTCTCTGCTATCAGAAAGATCACTAACAGCTGATGCTCTCCAGAACACTTGATTGGCTGAGAGGTCACCGTATAGTGCATATAGTAGCAATTATAACCTACTATGTATTGGTCGTTGCTCCGCACAAGCGATTCGGCGCATTTCTTAATGAGTCTGTTGCTGGGACCTTTGGTCTCAAGATCAGTACCATAGAGGGTAGATATCAGTATAATCTCTTCGTCATGTCTGTAGCATGTATATTGCTGCTAGTTGTGAGCTTAGTTGTCTTAAGAAAACTTAGAGCACACCCCGAGAGGAAGAAGATAGGAGCCTATTATATAGCTAATACGATCTTGGCTGCTATCATTATTAATCTACTATTTGTGATCAACATAGAAGTGGTCCACTTCCCGCAGTATGCGATGTTTGCCATACTGATCTTTCCATTAGTAGGAACATATACGGGTAGTCTTGCATGGGCGACGATCGGAGGCATGCTCGACGAAGCCTACCAGTACTTTTACCTAGCTCCCAAGGATACTTCTTACTATGACCTCAATGATGTAGTTACTAACCTCTGTGGTGCTGTCTTTGGGTTGTTGATATTAGCGACCTTTAAGATTAAGGAGTACAACCAGTTTAGGATAAAGACCTCGTCGATATGGATTGGTCTCAGCTTAGTTATACTGGCAGTCGTCATGGCGCATCTCTCTGGTGTGCTGAGTATCTACCCTTCGGAAGACCGCCCATATCATATCCTACGAGAGTGGCCTCCAGGCTTTTGGTCGCATGTGAATCCGGACGTTACCTATCATGTTATTAGACCGATCGAAGGGGTCATCATCACTGTATTACTCTGGATTGGATTTAGCAGGATTGGACCTAATCACACGTCTCAAGATGCATGACCTTCGCGAAGATGAGCATGGACATCATCATCATAATGATGGACCTCCTCCTTATGGTACTCTACTTTTACTTGTATTGATGATTCTTATCGGTGTGGTCCTAGTACTCTACTATCAAGTCTTGTAGCCACATGCTCTTTTCATATCACTTATCTTGTGCTCACTAATGATGATAAGAACATAGTGTTATGAACAGACATTTGCTTTTTCTTTTTTGGATGCTAGTTGGGCAGGTGGTTACTGCACAACTCCAATCTCCAGACGATTTTCTTCCGCATAAGTATGGCGAGCACTTTACAGCACATCATCTTTTGGTGGATTATTATGAGCATGTGGCAGAGGCGAGCCCATTAGTGAAGATCATACCTTATGGTCGTACTAATCAAGGTAGGCCGATGCTCGTAGCGGTGATAACAAGCGAGGCTAATCACGCTCGTCTAGAAGACATCAGGCATAACAATCTAAGGATGGCCGGCATCGAAGAAGGACCGGTAGATGCCAGCTTATCTAAAGGACTAGTTTGGTTGAGCTTTTCTGTACATGGCAATGAGGCAGCAGGGTCCGAGGCTGCACATCAAGTACTGTATGATCTGGCTGATCCGTCGAACAACGAGACAAAAGAGTGGCTAGACAACACCGTTGTCATCATAGATCCATCTGTTAACCCTGATGGATATTCGCGATATACTCACTGGGTGCGCAATGTAACAATGGACGACATCAATACCGACATCCAGGATATAGAGCACATGGAACCCTGGCCTGGAGGTCGGGTTAATCACTATCTCTTTGATCTCAATCGAGATTGGGCATGGCAAACCCAGATCGAAAGCCAACAGCGTATGACCCTATATAATCAGTGGCTACCGCATGTGCATGCTGACTTACATGAGATGGGACATGAAAGTCCCTATTATTTTGCTCCTGCTGCCAAGCCATATCATCCATATATAACAGAGTGGCAGCGTGATTTTCAGGATGACATCGGGAGGAACCATGCAAAATACTTCGACAAAGAAGGCTGGCTATATTTTACAAAGGAAGTCTTTGATTTATTCTATCCATCATATGGTGATACATATCCGACTTTCTCAGGTGCCATAGGTATGACCTATGAACAAGGGGGAAGTAGGGTAGGAGGAAGAGCAGTTTTACTTAATAATAATGAAGTCCTCACCTTGCAAGACCGTATAGATCATCACCGGACGACTGCACTAAGTACTATAGAGATCACTTCCGTAAATGCAGATCGGGTAATCAATGAATTTCAAGATTTCTACAATACAACAAGTAGTAACCCACCGGGGCCTTATAAGTCATTTGTCATAAAGAAAGACCACTCAGGTGTGCGATTATTACAACTCGCTCAACTGCTAGAGAGACAAGGTATCGAGTATGGCGCTGTAGAGAGTGATGGTACCGTTGAGGGATTTATATATAGC
>CAYYBR010000177.1:6367-8911 GCA_964470035.1 uncultured Saprospiraceae bacterium | reverse complement strand
TGATTCAACAGGAGTCAAGGTTAGATGTAGCTGATAATTCTGGAGCGAAGAAAGTGCTTTGCATTAGAGTTCTTGGAGGTTCAAAAAGAAGATATGCCTCTATAGGTGACACTATAGTAGTGACGGTGAAGGAATCTGCACCAGGCGGTCTTAAGAAAGGAACTGTATCTCAAGCTGTCGTAGTTAGAACCAAAAAAGAAATCCGTCGAAAGGACGGTTCATATATAAGGTTTGACGATAATGCCGTAGTTCTTCTTAATCAGGGCGGTGAGCCTAGAGGTACAAGGATATTTGGTCCTGTAGCAAGAGAACTTAGGGACAAAGACTATATGAGGATTGTATCACTTGCACCAGAGGTGCTTTAAATATAACGAGTGATGAAAAAAGCAAAACATACCGGTAAGATTCATATCAAAAAAGGAGACAAAGTAGAAGTCATCGCTGGAGCCTACAAAGGTTCTCAAGGTGAAGTGCTTGAAGTGTTTCCGGCAAAATATAGAGTCGTAGTAGACGGTGTGAATGTAAATAGAAAGCACACGAAGCCAACTCACGATCAACCAGGAGGTATCAATGAGATCAACTCTCCGATACACATCTCTAATGTTGCTCTATTAGATCCTAAGTCTGGTGAGACAACAAGAATAGGTAGAAAGATCGTAGATGGTAAAAGTGTGAGATTTGCTAAGAAATCTGGAGAAATCATAAACTGATGGAGTACACGCCTAGATTACAGAAGCATTATAAGGACGTAGTTGCACCAAAACTGATGGAGGAGTTCGAATACTCTTCTAATATGCAAGTACCAAAGCTTCAAAAGATATGCATCAACCAAGGTATAGGTGGTGCCACACAGGACAAAAAATTGGTAGAGGCAGCACTCACTGAGATGACTGCGATTGCTGGACAAAAAGCAGTGCCAACAAAAGCTAAAAAATCAGTCTCTAACTTTAAGTTAAGAGAGGGTATGACTATAGGTACTCGTGTTACGCTGAGAGCAAATCAGATGTATGAGTTTCTTGATAGACTGATCGCTGTTGCGCTACCGAGAGTACGTGACTTCAGAGGTATCAATGATAAATCTTTTGACGGCAGAGGAAATTACACCCTTGGTGTGAAAGAGCAGATTATCTTTCCTGAGATTGATATAGATAAAGTCAATAATATCAGTGGACTTGATATCACGTTTGTGACATCCGCTTCAACTGATAAGGAGGCATATGCGCTACTTAAGCATTTGGGTATGCCGTTTAAAAATCAAAATAACTGATAACCATATGGCACGTAAATCAATAATCGCACGTGAAGCAAAAAGACAACGCATGGTTGCCAAGTATGCTGATCTGAGAAAGAAGTTAAAAGAAGCTGGAGATTACGAAGCTCTAGATAAGCTTCCTCGCAATGCTTCGCCAGTAAGACTGCACAACAGATGTCAGCTTACAGGTCGGCCAAAAGGGTATATGAGAAGATTTGGGATAAACAGAGTAACATTTAGAAAAATGGCTCTTGAAGGAAAGATCCCTGGATTAACTAAAGCAAGCTGGTAAACAAAAAAACAATATGGCATTAACAGATCCCATAGCAGACTATTTAACCAGAATACGTAACGCTCAGAAAGCGGGACACAGAGTCGTAGAGATACCTTCTTCTAGAATGAAGAGGAGTGTCACTGAGATTCTCTATGATCAAGGATATATCTTGAAGTATAAATTCGATGACGAAGGACCACAGGGTAATATCAAGATCGCTTTGAAATACGATCCACTAACTAAGGAGCCCGTGATAAAAAAGCTCGGTAGAATTAGTACTCCTGGATTGCGTAAATACGCAGGCTCTGGAGACCTACCAAGGATTATCAACGGATTAGGTATAGCTATCATCTCAACTTCTAAAGGGTTGATGACTGATAAGCAAGCAAGAAGAGAAAACGTAGGTGGCGAAGTCATCTGCTACGTTTATTAATGATTAATGATCTTATGCTATGTCTAGAATAGGTAATGCACCCATCAATATCGCACAAGGAGTTACAATCTCAGTGGGTGACGATAATCTCGTCAGTGTTAAAGGCCCGAAAGGAGAGCTTACAGAAGCTATCAATAAGGACCTTATGCTGAAGCAGGAAGATGGTGTTTTAACGATCCAACGTCCTACAGAACAAAAGAGGCACAAGTCTCTTCATGGACTTAGTCGTACGTTGATCAATAATATGGTCATCGGAGTATCAGAAGGTTATAAGATAGAACTCGAACTACAAGGTGTCGGTTATAGAGTTTCTAATACTGGCAATATGTTAGAGTTAATCTTAGGCTATAGTCACCCTATATATTTTGTGGTGCCTAGTGAGATTAAGGTTACCACTGCTATGGAAAAAGGTAATCCGCCTGCGATTATCCTGGAGGGGATTGACAAGCAATTGATAGGACAGATAGCAGCGAAGATTAGAGCATTCAGAAAACCTGAGCCTTATAAAGGAAAAGGTATCAGATTTAAGGGAGAACAAATCAGAAGAAAGGCTGGTAAGACTGCCGGATAATATCATAAGATGAA
>CAYYBR010000177.1:0-6267 GCA_964470035.1 uncultured Saprospiraceae bacterium | reverse complement strand
AGAGTAAAAGCTCTTGCAGATGGTGCTAGAGAGGGTGGCTTACAATTTTAATGAGAAGAGATATGGCAAAGCAAAATAAAAAAGGTAATCGCGTCTCTCAGGCAGAGAATGAGTTAAAAGAGAAACTAGTCAACCTCAATAGAGTGGCGAAGGTCACGAAAGGTGGACGTACGTTTAGCTTTTCAGCTGTAGTCGTTGTAGGCGATGGTAATGGACGTGTAGGTCATGGTCTTGGTAAGGCTCGTGATGTGCAAGAGTCGATCGCGAAGGCAGTAGATGATGCTAAGAAAAACCTTGTGAAGTTTCCGATCATCAACGGAACCATACCTCATGAGCAAAAAGGCAAGTATGGTGCAGGAAAAGTACTTATTAAGCCAGCATCAGATGGTACAGGATTGATAGCAGGTGGAGCGATGCGTGCAGTACTTGAGATAGGTGGTATAAGCAACTGCCTTGCCAAGTCACAAGGAAGTTCAAACCCTCATAACGTGATCAAGGCAACTATCGATGCCCTTGAAAAATTAAGAAGCCCACAAGATGTGGCACGTGAAAGAGGGATCTCTTTGAAAAAACTATTTGAAGGATAGATCATGGCTAAATTAAGATTAACACTAGTACGCAGTACTATAGGAAAGCCAAAAAGACAGAAGGCAACTATAGCAGCCCTCGGTCTTAAAAGGATAAATCAAACTGTTGAAAAAGAAGCCTCTCCTCAAGTTGTAGGAATGGTAAAGAAAGTTCAGCATCTACTTTCAGTAACTGAAGTATAATATTGTTATGGAGTTACATACAATTAAACCAGCTAAAGGAGCTGTAAAGAGTAAAAAGAGGATCGCTAGAGGTCAGGGATCTGGTAGAGGTGGTACTTCTACAAGAGGTCATAAAGGAGCGAAGTCGAGATCCGGTTGGTCTAAGAAAAGAAACTTCGAAGGTGGACAGATGCCCCTACAAATGCGTCTTCCAAAGAGAGGTTTTAAAAATCCGAATAGAATCAACTATGTTGCAATCAATGTAAGTCGTCTCGGTGAGATCAGCGCGAAGTATAACTTGACGGATCTAGATCCAGAAACGCTGAAGAAACTCGGTATCATAAAGAAGCGCGATGTTATCAAAATCTTAGGTAATGGAGAGTTAGCTTCTAAAGTGAATGTCAAAGCACATGCCTACTCAGCAAGTGCCCTAGAAAAGATAAAGGCTCAAGGAGGAACTGCAGAAACACTCTAAAGCATACTGATGAACAAATTTATTGAGACCCTAAAGAACATCTGGAAGATAAAGGAGCTTAGAAATAAGATCATCTTCACACTTACGATTTTGGCAGTATATCGTCTTGGATCATTTATACCGATTCCTGGCGTAAACCCCGAAGCTCTTGCAGCAGCCGGATCAACTGGAGGAAACACAATCCTTGATTTGATCAACATATTTGCAGGAGGTGCCTTTGGGCGTGCAGCGATTTTCGCACTGGGTATCATGCCATATATCACGGCGTCTATCATCATACAACTTTTAGGGTTCGCTGTGCCTTATTTCCAACGACTACAGCAACAAGAAGGAGAGTCTGGAAGAAAGAAAATAACGCAGATCACGAGATGGCTTACACTTGCAATCACACTAGTGCAGGGTGGCACTTTCTTGACATATATTAATAGTATACCTAATGCAGTCTACGCAGGAGTACCGCCAGGCATCTTTTGGATAGCTGGTATCATCATCTTAAGTGCAGGTACCATCTTTGCGATGTGGCTAGGTGAGCGCATTACTGAAAATGGAATCGGCAACGGAGTATCGCTACTCATTATGATAGGTATCATAGCAACGTTACCGGCAGCCTTCTTCAGTGAGATACAGATACAACTAGAGCAGAGTGGACTATTCATCTTTGTACTAGAAATGATCGTGCTCTTTTTTGTATTCCTAGTTTCTATACTGATCATACAAGGAGTCAGAAAAATCCCCCTCCAATTTGCTAAAAGGATGGTGGGTAGAGGTAATGCTAACTCAGTACCGATGGCTGGTGCTCGGGATTACATACCACTCAAGGTAAATGCGGCAGGTGTTATGCCGATCATATTTGCGCAAGCGATCATGTTCTTGCCAACAACTCTAGTATCTATGCTTTCTGGGGATGATGGCACTACTAATAGCTTTTTGCTAGCACTTGGTAACTGGAAGAGCGTACCGTATAATATTATATTCTTCTTCCTCGTGGTAATATTTACATACGTATATACTGCATTGATGGTAAATCCAAAGCAGTATGCCGAATACCTAAAAAGACAGAATGCTT
Source organism: uncultured Saprospiraceae bacterium (assembly GCA_964470035.1). Taxonomy (GTDB): domain Bacteria; phylum Bacteroidota; class Bacteroidia; order Chitinophagales; family Saprospiraceae; genus JAJRXG01. Next base: position 3,977 of record CAYYBR010000177.1, on the reverse strand, counting down.
TTATCCCTGGTGTGAAACCAGGAAAGAGCACACAAGACTTCATAGATACGCTTACTACTAGGGTGACACTACCTGGTTCAGTTTTCCTTGGGTTAATTTCTATCCTGCCAGCAGTCGTTGCGAGTTTTGGGGTGAATGATGCTTTTGCGTTTTTCTTTGGAGGAACTTCACTATTGATCTTAGTAGGTGTTGTCTTGGATACGTTGCAGCAGATAGAAAGTCATCTACTCATGCGTAAGTACGATGGTCTTGTTAAATCGGGTAAGCTAAAGGGTCGTAGCGGTATGCAGCCGATAGGTGCTGGTATGTAAGCTACGATGACGAAGAATAAGATACACTATAAGACAGATGAAGAGATAGAACTTATCAGACAAAATTGTCTGCTAGTTTCTAGGACTCTTGCACTAGTCGGCTCGCTCCTAAAAGAAGGGGTAACAGGTCTTGAGTTAGATGCCAAGGCGGAAGAGTTTATCAGAGATAATGGAGCGATCCCTGGATTTAAAGGGTATGGTGATTTTCCGGCCACTTTATGTATCTCTAAAAATGAAGTAGTAGTCCATGGTATACCTAATGATGTTCCTTTTAAAAATGGAGACATCGTATCGATAGACTGTGGAGTATATCACAATAGTTACTACGGTGATGCAGCTTATACATTTGCGATCGGTGAGATCAGCGAAGAAGTAATGAAGCTCTTAGTTGTAACAAAAGAAAGTCTATACAAAGGTATAGCTGCAGCAGAAAAGGATGCACGACTTGGTGATATCAGTCATGCTGTTCAACACTTTACCGAGCAAGTGCATGGGTATAGTGTTGTCAGAGAATTGGTGGGTCATGGTTTAGGAAGAAACCTTCACGAAAAGCCCGAAGTGCCTAATTATGGAAAGCGCGGTCGTGGGGTGAAGCTACAAGAAGGGCTAGTAATAGCTATAGAGCCCATGATCAATCTAGGCAAGAAGCATATCGCTCAAGCCGATGATGGATGGACGGTATATACTAGAGATAGAAAGCCATCAGCTCACTACGAACATACGATAGCGGTGCGCAATGGCGAACCAGATATATTAAGCGATCATAGCTTCTTAGAAGAGGCGATTGAGAAAAATCCTGAACTAAAGAAAATATCCCTAAAAAGTTAGATATTTGCACTCCCAAATTTTATGGCAAAGAAAAATCTTATAAAACAAGACGGAATTATCGAGGAAGCACTCTCGAATGCCATGTTTAGAGTGCGACTTGAGAATAACCACCTCATCACTGCCACAATATCAGGCAAGATGAGGATGTACTATATAAAAATTTTACCTGGGGATAAGGTGGCTGTGGAGATGTCTCCATACGACTTAACCAGGGGCAGGATTACTTTTAGATATAAATAGATATGAAAGTAAAAGCATCGGTAAAGAAGAGATCAGCGGATTGTAAGGTCATAAGACGCAAAGGAAAAGTCTATGTGATCAACAAGAAGAATCCTCGATTCAAACAAAGACAAGGATAATAGACTATGGCGCGAATCGCAGGGGTAGACTTACCCAAAAATAAAAGAGGTGTTATAGGGCTCACATATATTTTCGGTATAGGAAGTAGTAGAGCTGAAGAAATACTAGCTAAAGCTAATATCGACGTCCACACCAAAGTGAAAGATTGGAATGATGACAATATCAGAGACATCTCTGGTATGATTCAAAATGAATACAAGGTCGAAGGTGAACTAAGATCTGAAGTCCAGCTCAATATTAAGAGATTGATGGATATCGGTTCTTACAGAGGAGTTAGACATCGTAAAGGGCTACCTGTACGTGGTCAGCGCACTCAGACGAATGCTCGGACTAGAAAAGGGAAGAAGAAGACTGTTGCTAACAAGAAAAAAGCTACTAAGTAATGGCTAAGGGTACCAAGAAGGCGAAGAAAAGAAAGGTGGTAGTGCAGCCGGAAGGCCTAGCATATATCAAAGCTTCCTTTAATAATATCATCATCTCGCTTTGTAACAAGCAAGGACAGGTCATATCATGGGCTTCAGCAGGTAAAGCTGGATTCAGAGGGTCTAAGAAGAATACGCCGTATGCTGCTCAAATGGCTGCAACGGATGCTGGACAAACTGCTTTCGATGCAGGACTAAGGACAGTAGAAGTATTTGTGAAAGGACCTGGATCTGGAAGAGAAGCTGCGATAAGAGCTATAGATGCTGTGGGAATCAAAGTAACACGTATCAGAGATCAGACACCTGTACCACACAATGGCTGCAGACCACCGAAGAAGAGAAGAGTATAATTAAGATAGATACAACCTATACATGGCACGATATACTGGACCAAGAACTAAAAAAGCAAGAGCATTAGGTGAGCCTATATTTGGGCCTGACCGTGCTTATGAGAAGCGCAAGTACCCTCCTGGTCACCATGGTGGAGGAAGAAGAAGAAGACAGAAGTCTGACTATGCTATCCAGTTGATGGAGAAGCAAAAAGCAAAGTATACATATGGTGTACTTGAGCGTCAGTTCCGTAATCTCTTTGAAAAAGCCAATAGTAAGTCAGGTGTAACTGGTGAGATATTACTACAGTTACTTGAAGCGCGATTAGATAATACGGTTTACCGCATGGGCCTAGCTCCAACTAGAAGAGCAGCTCGACAACTAGTCTCACACAAGCACATCCTTGTGAACGGTGTAGTCTCAAACGTTCCGTCTATGTCTATGAGACCAGGGGACGTCGTCGCAGTAAGAGGAAAAAGCCAAAACTTAGAAGTTATCCGTAACAGTATGGGCGCAAGTCAGGTGAGCAAATGGGGATGGCTTCAGTGGAATCCTGAAAGAAATGAAGGTACTTTCATTGAGTATCCTGAAAGAGAAAAAATCCCAGAGAAGATCAATGAGCAGCTTATAGTAGAACTCTACTCTAAGTAAACTTTTGACGTTACTAAGGTCTCGACCCACTTTTTAATAACTAATAGACGAGCATCATTTATGAGTATACTTAATTTTCAGAAGCCAAATAAGATTTTACTTCAGAAGGCAAATGACTTCGATGGTTCATTCTTATTTAAGCCTCTTGAGCCAGGATTTGGACAAACGATTGGTAATTCTCTGCGTCGTGTGCTTCTATCTTCATTAGAAGGGTATGCTATCTCTGCTATAAGAATCGCAGGTGTAGAACACGAGTTTTCAACCATCAAAGGAGTGGTCGAGGATGTTGTAGATATCATACTTAACATCAAGCAGATCCGATTAAAGAAGTTGATCAAGGATGATGACTCTACAGAAGAAAAAATATATCTGACTATCAGTGGTCAAGAGCAATTTAAAGCTGGTGACATTGAGAGTTATACTAACATATTCAAGGTCATGAATCCAGATCATGTGATCTGTAACATGGAGCCTTTCGTCAGTCTTGAGATGGAGTTTGTAGTTACAAAGGGTAGAGGATATGTTCCTGCGGAGGAAAATCTACCTAAAGATGCTCCTATCGGTGTGATACCAGTAGATGCTATCTATACTCCGATCAAAAAAGTGGCTTACAAAGTAGAGAATACGCGTGTAGGTCAGAAGACGGATTATGAGCAGTTAAACATCGATATAAAAACGGATGGTACTATTCATCCTGAAGAAGCTGTTAAGGAAGCTTCTAAGATTCTTATCCAGCACTTAATGCTGATAACGGATGAAAATATCACCTTCGAAGATCAGTCCAAAAGAGAAGAAGACGTTGTAGACGAGCACATCTTACATATGCGTAAGTTGCTCAAGACTTCTCTCGAAGATCTAGATCTTTCAGTAAGAGCTTATAATTGCTTAAAAGCAGCTAAGATCAACTCTCTTGGAGAGATGGTGAAGTTTGATACTCACGAGCTTCTGAAGTTTAGAAACTTCGGAAAGAAGTCTCTTGTTGAAATCGAAGAACTACTTACAACTAAGGGACTTACTTTTGGTATGGATCTTAGCAAATACAAATTAGACGAAGACTAAGTCATGAGACACGGTA
>CAYYBR010000176.1:0-8922 GCA_964470035.1 uncultured Saprospiraceae bacterium | reverse complement strand
TGTTAACTCCATCGGCCAAAGTGGCCATGGAGTGCTTGCATCACGAGAAGCAGGTGGCTTGGCTAATAACTCTATCTGCGTGACACTGGCTGCCTTTTCTCGATTAGAAGTTCCTGTACAGTCAGCACCAGTATCTCCCCCTCCTATGACCACAACATGCTTATCAGAAGCGCTTATCACTTTATTTTCAAACTCCTCTTGACCAGAAACCTGTCTATTTTTTTGTTCTAAAAAGTCCATGGCATAGTGCACTCCTTCTAAGTCTCTTCCCGGTATAGGGAGATCTCTAGGCACAGTACTTCCTCCAGCAAGCACCACTGCATCAAAGTTTTCAAGAAGCTCTGGAGCCTTGATATCCACTCCGATATTTGTGCTGGTCTTAAATGTGACTCCCGACTCCTTCATGACTTTCACCCTTCTTGCCACGATCCACTTTTCAAGTTTAAAGTCTGGTATCCCATACCTCAGCAATCCACCGATCTCATCATTCCTTTCGTATACAGTAACCGTATGGCCAGCCTTATTGAGTTGATCTGCAGCAGCAAGTCCTGCTGGTCCAGAGCCTACTACCGCCACTGAATGGCCAGTTCTTTTTATATCTCGGTCTGGTTGAACCCAACCTTCTTGATAGGCTCTCTCAGCGATCGACTTTTCTATGTGTTCGATTGATACTGGATCATTATTGATACCAAGCACACATGCCTTTTCACAAGGAGCCGGACAGATCCTTCCAGTGAATTCAGGAAAGTTATTAGTACTGCACAGGATCTCATACGCCTCTTTCCAGTCGCCTTGGTATACAGCATCATTAAAGTCAGGTATGATATTGCCCAAAGGACACCCGCTGTGACAAAAAGGAACTCCACAGTCCATACATCTTGCAGCTTGGTTATGAGTCAACTCTTCGCTGTGCTCTATATAGATCTCCTTGTAGTCGTCTACTCTTTCTTTTACTGTCCTTTTAGCAGGTAACTCCCGCTGGTATTTCATAAATCCTTTTATATCACCCATCTTACCGTATTAAAGCTGTCGCTAATTCTTTATTCGCCGCTTGCATCGCACGTTTGTATTCTTCTGGCATAATCTTGATAAAATCCACTTTTCGAGCTTCCCATTGTTGTAGGATACTCAGGGCGGTAGTACTGCCAGTATACTTGAAGTGATTACGTATGTCGGATCTGAGTACCTCTTCATCTTCAAGGGTCAACTGTTCTACTAAGATCATTTCCATATTGAGATATTGCTTGGCAATACCCTCTGGATCATTGATATAACTGATACCTCCACTCATGCCAGCACCAAAATTTCGACCTATGGCTCCTAAGATGATGACCCTTCCACCAGTCATATATTCACAGCCATGGGCACCCACTCCTTCCACTACAGCGACAGCCCCACTGTTACGCACACCAAATCTTTCTCCCGCTATACCTTTTATGTAAGCCTCTCCAGATGTGGCACCATATAAAGCGACATTACCGACTATGATATTCTCATTGGGTTCTAGGACGGCATCGCGATCCGTCGTAAGGATTAGTTTTGCACCGCTGAGTCCTTTTCCGAAGTAGTCATTGCTATCTCCTTCTAAGGTAAAAGTCAGTCCCTTTGCACCAAAGGCTCCAAAACTCTGCCCCGCTGATCCTCGAAATCTAAAGTTGATAGCATCATCATCAAGACCTTTGCTACCATATTTTTTTGCTATCTCATTAGAAAGCATTGTACCTATCGCACGATCCGTGCTCACAACATCAAAAACACTATTGATCGTAATCTTATCCTCCAGAGCAAGAAGAGCATATTCGATAAGCTGTCGATCTACGACGTCATCTATACCGTGGTCTTGCTTTGTAGTACAGTAATTAGCTTGTTCATCTGCCAGAGGATCCCTATACAAGAGCGGAGAGAGATCAAGACTTTGTAATTTCCAATGACTAAGGTCTTCTCTGACTTCTAAGAGATCAGCTCTGCCGACCATCTCATCTACTGTTCTAAAGCCAAGCGATGCCATGATCTCTCTCATATCCTTCGCGAGGAAATGGAAAAAGTTGACCACATGATCTACCTCACCTTCAAACTTCTTTCTTAACTCTTCATCCTGAGTTGCGATGCCTACAGGGCAAGTATTCAGGTGGCACTTCCGCATGAGTATACAGCCCTCTACTACGAGTGCAGCGGTAGCGATCCCCCACTCTTCAGCACCGAGTAGTGTCGCAACAGCCATATCTCGACCGGTTCTAATTTGCCCATCGGTTTGGAGTACTACTCTGTCCCTGATCTTATTTTGGATGAGTGTCTGATGAGTTTCAGCTAGGCCTAACTCCCACGGCAGACCGGCGTACCTTATGGAAGATAAGGGTGAAGCACCAGTACCTCCATCGTGACCAGCAATCAATATATGATCGGCCTTACCTTTTGTAACTCCTGATGCGATGATACCAACCCCTGCCTTGGAGACTAACTTGACCGAGATCCTTGCTTCACGATTGGCATTCTTGAGATCGAAGATAAGTTGCGCTAAATCTTCGATCGAGTATATATCGTGATGTGGCGGAGGTGATATAAGTCCTACTCCCGGTGTGGAGTTCCTGACTTTGGCGATCCACTTATTGACCTTATGACCTGGCAGCTGACCACCTTCACCAGGTTTAGCTCCTTGGGCCATCTTGATCTGTAACTCATTCGCGTTAGTAAGATAGTTGATGGTCACTCCGAATCTCCCTGATGCTACCTGCTTGATAGCAGATCTTTCCCAGTCGCCATTTTCTTTTCGTTCAAATCTGATTTCGTCTTCACCTCCTTCTCCACTATTACTTTTACCGCCGATACGATTCATGGCTTTGGCAAGAGTAGTATGTGCTTCATGTGATATAGAGCCAAATGACATCGCTCCTGTTGCGAAGCGTTTCATGATTTGTTCTATGGGCTCAACTTCCTCTATAGGTATACTATGTTGGTCTGACTTGATTTGCAAAAGACTCCTCAACGTACAAGCTTTTTCAGCTTGATTATTGATAGCCTTAATATACTTCTGGTAGGTGCTATAGCTATTACTTTTAGTACTATGCTGAAGAAGATGGATACTGGTAGGATTAAAGAGGTGATATTCTCCACGTCGTTTCCATTGATAGATACCCATGTCGATCAACTCCTGATTAAAATCATTTGCGAAAGCGACATCATGCTTCTTCATAGCTTCCTTGGCAAGCATGTCGAAGGTCATGCCCTCGATCCTTGAGATGGTGCCTTTAAAACAAATATCGATGACTTCAGCTGCTATACCGAGTGCCTCAAAAGCTTGAGCTCCTCTATAAGACTGTACTGTCGAGATACCTAATTTTGACATAATCTTCAGCAGTCCTTTATCGAGTGCTTTGATATAAGTCAATATCGCTTTTGCCTCAGTAGGAACATTTTCAAGTTTCGCTGACTTATGAAGATCCCTTACTGTCTCATAAGCTAAGATGGGATAGATAGCATCTGCCCCATAACCAATCAAAGTAGCGCAGTGATGTGTCTCGATGACATCACCTCCAACTATGATTAAAGATGCTTTCTGGCGCAGTCCTTCTCTTACAAGTCTATGGTGGATGGCTCCAGTCATAAGTAGTGACGGTATAGGAACCTGCGTGTTACTAACCCCTGTGTTATCTATGAAGAGGAGGTTTTTACCTGCTCGCACTTCCTGTACTACGTTATCACATAAGGCTAATAATGCAGTCTTTAGATCTCCATCGTTATATGCTCTCGTAAAAGTCGAAACGATCCTCTTCGCTCTAAACTCATCGTGTTGTATATATCTCAGTTTGAGGTAGTTCTTCTGATCTAGAATCGGGCTTTCGAGTCTGATGAATTTTACTGTATTCCTTTGGGTCTCGAGGATATTACTACTGCCACCGAGTATGGTCTTAAGAGTCATGTACTCACTCTCTCGAAGTGAGTCTATCGGTGGATTAGTCACTTGAGCAAACTGCTGTCGGAAGTAACTGGATATGTGCTGAGCATATCTTGATAAGATAGCTAGTGGAATATCCGCACCCATAGATCCAACCGGGTCTTTCTTTTTATCGATCATACCTCTTATGATCAACTCTTCATCCTCAAGGGTATAACCTTGCGCTGTCTGTCTGATAGACAGTGCAAGAGAAGGTGACTTTTCTAGATCTTTCCGGAGATCTAGCTCGGTCATATCTATCTTACTTTGTTCTAGCCAAGAACCATATGGTAGTCTATTGCAGATCACACTTTTTAACTCTTCATCGCCGATGACAGTCTTCATATCAAGATCTGCTATCAGAATCTTCCCTGGCTCCAATCTGCCTTTTTTTACAATAGACGAAGGGTCCACTGGGAGTACTCCTGTTTCAGAGGCAAGGATCAACCGATTATCATCAGTCAGACAATATCTAGAGGGGCGTAAGCCATTGCGATCCAATGTGCCTCCTACGAGGGTGCCATCTGTAAAACACATACTCGCTGGACCATCCCAAGGCTCCATTAGTGCTTCATGATATTCGTAGAAGTCTCTTTTATGCTTCGGTATGTGAGAAGCGTTTTGCCATGCTTCTGGGATCATCATCATCATGGCATGAGGAAGACTTCTCCCACTATGTACTAAAAACTCTACTATATTATCAAAGACTGCGCTATCACTGCTTGTAGAGTTAAAGAGTGGATACATCAGTGCCAAGTCTTCAGTGGAAAACTCTTCACTTTCCATTGTTTTTTCTTTGGCCGACCACCAGTTCTTATTTCCTTCTATGGTATTGATCTCACCATTATGTGCTATCATCCTAAAAGGTTGGGCTAACTTCCAGCGAGGAATTGTATTAGTAGAAAAACGCGAATGAACAAGAGCCACGGCAGACTCCAGCATTGGGTTTCTCAAGTCTTCAAAATACGCCCTGACTTGCACTGAGTTTAACTGCCCCTTATAAACTATCGTCCTACTTGAAAGAGAGGCTACATAAAAGTCATGTCTATGATGGGGAAACTTTGCCACCACTCTGTGATTAGCTACTTTTCTTAGGATGAGTAGCTTCTTATCTAATAGTTTTCCTGATAACCCTTCTTTAGAAACAAAGAAAAAGTTGATGATATCTGGTTCTGATTCACTTGAAGCTTCGCCGAGTATAGAACTATCTACTGGTACATCTCGACTACCTATCAACTCTAGATCAAATTCTACTGCCGTATCACGGATGATATCAGATATGGCTTCTGCATCTTGTCCTTTGGGTAGGAAAAAACAACCTACTCCATATCCGCCAACCCTTGGCAACTCAAACCCTAAATCCTCAGAGGCATATAACCTATGTGGTACGTGTATGAGGATGCCCGCGCCATCTCCACTTTCTGGGTCACAACCACATGCTCCGCGATGCTCCATATTCTCAAGCATGAGAAGGGCATCTGACACAATTTGGTGAGAATATGACTTTTCTAAATGCGCTATCAATCCTATACCACAAGCGTCAGATTCTAATTGTGGAGTGTACAAACCGCGTTGATCAAGGTCTTCCATTTGTCAATTTTTCTAGATTACACTAGAGATAGGGTCTTAAGCTGATTTTGACAATAAGTCAAATCGCCTTTAAATCCTATAAATTAAGTGAATTTAACTCCTTTGTTGACCTTCAAAGGAATTGTTATTAATGTCCCTGCTGTTCATATCTAAGGTAATAGAAAAAGAGAATTTGATGAGCCATCAAAACAAGGTGAGCAATTAAGACCTATTCCGAATAATATGTGCATCAAAAAGAAAACCTCCATCAAAGCTTCGTTAAGTATGATGGAGGCAAGTCGTATGAAAATCTAATCAATCTTATCGATCCTACTGTGATCGATTTATATCACAGTTCTTTTGCTAACTAGAATCCGTAGGTAACGGCTAGAAGAAATGAACTCAAAGAGCTTCCATCTGAAAAAATATCTGAGTCGGAACTGTCGATTCTGAACTCTGGTATGATCGTCAAGTTATCTACTGAAATCTGACCTGTCAGCGTTACTGCAAAAACACTTTCTTCATCTAAACCTTCTGGCAAGAACGCCCCTACTCCTTCGTCTGTAAATGACTCAGCCCTAACCCCAAAGGCCAACGCATCGGTAAGACTATATTGTACATATCCAGCAACACCGGCAAACAAGTTATCAGACGCCGTAGTAGCATTGACTCCGAGATAGAGAGCTTCGGTGACATCTACTCCACCAGTTAGATCAAACTGAGTATAATCTGGACCAAACAGACCATTGACATATACCGAACCAGCGCCAAAATCATATCCTAACTGAGCACCAAAAAAGTAGTCATCACTAAAGTTAAACTCCGTTTCATCTGTAGGATTTAATATGCCTAACATCAAGGAGAAGCCTCCCTCAAAAGATGCATCCAACTTCAAACCGGTATGTGAGAATGGCCCATATGAAAACATATATGAAGTCGAATAATTAAAATTGGCTGTAGGTGATATCACCTCGTATCCTAAGAAGGTATTGAAGTTACCCATCGTGAGTGTAACGTTATCGGTTAGATTCACATAAGCGTACAGCTGATTAAGGATATTAGAACTTCCTCCTGGTCTTAAAGTTGGAGATAAAAAAGTGGCATCCTCCCCCCTTGGTCCAAATACCAAATCAGCAACTATACCAGCGTTTTTGGTTTCATATGATCCTATAAGGTTAAACATACCCAAGGCAAAACCATTGAGGTTGGCAAACGAGGTTGCTGGTGCTTCGGCGGTACTCCTCCAGTACGCATCTACAGATCCTGAGAAAGACAATGTCGGAGTCACTTCCTCCATCTCCTTGTCCATCATCTCTTCTTCCTGTGCACTTAATCCAAGCGCAAAAATTAATACTAGTGCTGTCGTTGTAATACTTTTCATAATGAGTCTATTGTTTGTAGTCGCTATCTGTATTACCTAGGATTCTCAGAAAAATCTATATTGTGTTTTAGTCGTATGAGAATCAGGGTTGCGACCCAAGATTTTTAAAAGCGCTCAGCTCCAACTGAGCGTTTTCTTTTTGATTAAATGTTGTTTTAATTTGCTTAAGAGTATGCTCGCATACTGTGCTCTAACATATCTAGTCCTTTCTCTTCCTCTTCTTCATCTACTCTGATACCTAATGTTACTTTCAGGATAAAGAATAGTGCAAAAGCGAATACAAAAGTGAAGGCTCCCATGGCAACAATACCTTTTAACTGAGCCACAAAAGTTCCTACTCCTTCATCCATACCTGTTCCGAATATGGCTACTGCCAGAGTCCCCCAGATACCGCATACCAAGTGTACTGATGTCGCACCTACCGGGTCATCGAGCTTAGCCTTATCGAAAGCTGTTACTGATATTGGTATGATGATACCTGCTATAAATCCAACTATAACTGCTGACAATGGAGGAATAACATCGGCACCTGCAGTAATTCCTACAAGACCACCTAATATGCCATTGAGTACCATAGAGAGATCTTGAGTCTTAGTCAAGAAATATCCAGTTATGAATGCTCCAATTCCTCCTGCTGCAGCAGCAAGGGAAGTTGTTGTAAATACCAGAGCTACAAGACCTGCGTCGGCACTTAGTACAGATCCCCCATTGAATCCAAACCAACCAAACCAGAGTAAGAAAACTCCAATCGCTGCAAGAGGCATACTATGACCAGTAATCGGCCTTATCCCTTTGGCTGTATACTTACCTTTCCTCGGTCCTAGCAAGATGACACCTGCTAATGCCGCCCATCCGCCAACTGAATGTACTATTGTAGAGCCTGCAAAATCATAAAACCCAGCAGAGTCTAACCATCCTCCACCCCACTTCCAGGATCCTGTTATAGGATATGCTATCGCAACGAAGAATGTAGCAAATATCAAAAATGATGGAAGCTTAATACGCTCTGCCACCGCACCTGAAACGATAGTGGCTCCAGTTGCTGCGAACATCGCCTGAAATATAAAATCAGCATAGTAGCTATAAGCACCATCCGCATATCCTATCAAGCCAGCATCACCTTCTGGTAGTGATAAACCCACTCCTGCAAACCCAAGCCAACCGTTAAAGTCACCCGGATACATAAGGTTAAAGCCGCATAGCGCATAGGTCAAAAGTCCTATACATATGATCATGGCATTCTTGAAAAGAATGTTGACAACATTCTTTTTTCGCACAAAACCAGCTTCAAGAGCTGAGAATCCTAAGTGCATGATGAATACCAATACTGCCGATATTAGTATCCATAAATTATTGACAGTAAACATCGCATTGCTGGCAGCTGCCATAGCGTCTGTCGCCGTCACTTGTGTTAATATCATTCCAAAGTTCATGATTCGATTTTTTTGAGATTATAAAGCGGCATCGCCTTCTTCACCAGTACGTATACGATAGAATCTTTCAAGCGCAGTAACGATGATCTTTCCATCGCCGATCCTACCAGTACTCCCGTTGTTAAGAATAGCGTCTACGACACTTTGTACTTTTCCGTCTGGTACTACGATCTCTAACTTGAGTCGCGGTATATCCCCAGAATCATAAACTGCGCCTCGATATGTGACGGCATCACCTTTTTGTTTGCCATGTCCGTTTACTTCGAGAAAAGTGAAGAAGTTGACGCCAACTTTCTCCAAAGCTTCTTCGATATCCTCAAATTTTGAGGATCGGATGATGGCTTCGATTTTTTTCATAGCTGAGAAATTGATTGAATAAATTCGACACAATGATATAAGCCAAGCACTCTATAACTTAACCAACTTGGATTGACTTTGTGACGCTTATCGAGATATAAGCTCATACTAACTAGCTGATTATCAATCATCTAGTTATATTCGCATTGTTATGCCAATATCCAATACTGTATCTCTTTTCAAGCTTATCAAAAGCATGACTAAGGCGGATAAGCGCAACTTTAAACTCTATGCCAAGCGAGTTCAAGGTG
>CAYYBR010000175.1:0-8939 GCA_964470035.1 uncultured Saprospiraceae bacterium | reverse complement strand
CTGGTTCGAGTGCGTCATAAGCGTATCCTAACGCTGGTAATTCAAATGGCATATTCTTATTGTTTTAAGATGTATTAACAGACTATGAGTTCATAAATTATACTCATATGTTCATTTTAAAGAGAACATCAACGAAGATAAGAAGTTTACATTTGTGACGATTAGAACTTTGCATAAGAGAGAATCATGAATACAAGAAAAGAGAAAGACTCCATAGGATATATCGATGTACCTGCTGATGCATATTGGGCAGCACAAACTCAGCGCAGCACACAAAACTTTAAAATCGGTGGGCAACGCATGCCGATAGAGATCATAAAAGCCTATGCCATCTTGAAGAAGGCAGCTGCCATGACTAATCACCAACTAGGCGTACTCGACGGTGATAAAGCGGATCTCATCGCTAAAGTGTGTGATGAGATTAGTGCTGGCCAGCTTGATGATCAGTTTCCCTTAGTTGTCTGGCAGACTGGTAGTGGTACACAGACTAATATGAATGTAAACGAGGTAGTGGCTAATCGCGGACACGTGTTACAAGGTGGCGCACTGACAGATAGCGATAAAGCCTTACATCCCAATGATGACGTGAATAAGTCACAATCGTCTAATGACACCTTTCCGACAGCTATGCATATCTCTGCCTATAAGATGATCGCCGAGGTCACACTTCCAGGACTAGAAAGAATGCATGCCGTACTAGAGGAAAAGTCAGCAGCTTATAAAGATGTGGTGAAGATCGGTCGCACACACTGTATGGATGCTACACCAGTAACACTAGGACAGGAGATCAGTGGATACGCCTCTCAAGTCAGTCACAGCATCCGCGCCATCAAGAATACGCTCCCACATCTTGGAGAGCTTGCGTTAGGAGGTACAGCTGTAGGTACTGGGCTCAATACTCCAAAAGGATATGCTGAGACAGTAGCACAGACCATCGCAGATCTTACAGGCCTGCCATTTGTAACTGGCGAGAATAAATTTGAAGGACTTGCAGCTCACGACGCACTCGTTGAGTCACATGGAGCACTTAAGACAGCTGCATGTGCCCTAACCAAGATCGGCAATGACATCAGACTACTTGCATCCGGACCACGAAGTGGCATCGGCGAGATTAATATCCCGGCGAACGAACCAGGCTCTTCGATCATGCCAGGCAAGGTCAACCCTACACAAGCAGAAGCTCTTACTATGGCCATGGCGCAAGTCATCGGCAATGATGTAGCTATCAATGTAGGCGGTATGACAGGCCACTTTGAGCTCAATGTTTTCAAGCCTATGATGATCTATAACTTCCTGACTTCAGCTCGACTGATAGGCGATGCATGTGTGAGCTTTACGGATAATTGCCTCGCCGGACTAGAGCCTAATCGTCCTAGGATAAAGGAGCACCTAGACAACTCGTTGATGCTGGTCACGGCGCTTAATACCAAGATAGGCTACGACAAAGCTGCCGATATCGCTAAGAAGGCCTATAAGGAAGGTACGACACTCAAAGCAGCTGCTTTAGAGCTGGGATACTTGACATCAGAGGAGTTTGATGAGTGGGTGAAGCCGGAGGATATGATCGGAGGATTGGGATAGAGAGTAGGCAACTAGAATTTTACAGGTAGACTTGTTGGATCATAGTACCGCTTTTTCTCAATCCTACACAGCAAAATATCAACAGTAGTAATCCGAGGATAACGATACTCCATTCTCCAAGGGTCGGTACAATCTCTGGCTCTGTATTCGTTTTGTCTCCTCCGCAAACATCACAACCTGTAATTTCGTCTCTTGAGTTACATCCATCGTTATTGTTAAAAACCATTACAGATGTTGACCCTTCTAAAGCAGTTACTAAAGGACAAAGAGCGCAGCAATCAGAAAGCGACTGATTATCTACTAATTCAAGAGAGTTACCAATTGATTTTAGGTTGCATAAAGCATCAACATTAGCGAGTTGAGGGTTAGACAATATATCCACATCGCCACCTATATATTCCAGTGATTCTAATCCATCAAGATTTTCTAGGCTCCCATTAAAAGAAATTAACAGGCCTCCACTTAAAGAGTCAATTGGGCCGATACCTTCAAGACTTGTAATTTTTGTATCATTTATGACAAGTCGCTCCAAAGACTGTAAGGACCCAAGTCCATCGAGCGAGCATAACAGGGGTAATTGATCTCTAATATTTATAGACTGGGCTTCGCGGAGATTATTCAGGCCAGACAAGCTTTCAAGACCAAAATTATCTAGAATTATTAAATCTGATCCAATTGATTCCAATGAATTCAGGCCTTCTAGATCGACCAAACCTGATGTCAAGATTATTGTTAAATCTTGTTGGATATACTTGATTTGAGACAAACCACTAAGATTAGTGATCGCGTCGATAGAGGATAAGTTGTCACTTACTGTGATGGATGTTAGAATAGAATCACAGGGACCATATGTGCTTTGAAAGTCGTCGATCTCTTGTTGAGTGCTGAGGGTCAAACTAGTATTTGGCAGAGCGCTGATGTTGCAAGGCTGCGAGCTGAGATTTGAGCCCAAGAACATTGAGAACAAAATCAAAAAATGTTGTAAATATTTTAGCATTGCTTTCATGTTTACAGTGATTTAGAATAAAACTAAGATATTATGACATCTTTTTAAAATATTAAGCCTGACTTAACAATTGACATGGTTATAGCATAAATGATGTAGTAGGACAGGAATTGCAGGTAAAGGGGAGCTTGATTCATCTTCTATTCCATTTCTCCCATACATAACATATATTTGCGCTCCATTTTGAAAAATTGAACGCTCTCATGAGTAGTCTTGATGCGATGATCATACCGTACCTAGGCCTTGCTAACGGAGAGTACACATATACTTTCAGACTGGATGAAGCATTCTTTGAGCACTTCGAAACGTCGAAGATTAAGAGCGGAAGCTTCGAAGTTGACATACTTCTAGAGAAACGAGATCGGATGGTCATCCTACAGTTAACTACTGATGGTGCTATGCGGGCTGCTTGCGATAGATGTTATACAGATATCGATGTGCCGATCTCTTTTGAAGATCGCATGATCCTCAAGATCGAGGAAACACCAAAAATGCAGGAGGACGAGGTCTACTATCTGGATCCCCAGACAAGTCATATAGATCTCAGTTCGTACGTATATGAGTCCATACATGTACATCTGCCTCTGACCAATCTACGGGATTGTGAAGGTGAAGATTATATCCATTGTGATCATACTGCTCTAGATGCACTCGAAACAGATCCGAGCCCAGAAGAGCCAACCCAGGAAGACAATCCATGGGAGGCACTAAAAGGTCTTGACTTAGATAATTAAGAAACTATTGGGGTCGTAGGAGACTCCTAACATTATAAATGTGAACCATGGCACATCCTAAGAGTAGAATATCAAAGCAGCGAAAGCGTAAGAGAAGAACACATAAGAAAGCTACACCACCACAAGTAGCTATATGTAAGACTACTGGTGAGGCACATCTTTATCATCGCGCATATTGGCATGAAGGAAGTATGTACTACAAGGGTCAAGTAGTTATACAGGCAGATGAAGATCTAGATTAATCTGCTAAAGACTACGATAAGAGTTAATTTTACGGCCCTTACATCCCTGATGTAGGGGCTTCTTTATTTATAACCGAGCACATGAAACAAATACTAAATACTCCAGATGCACCGAGTCCAGTAGGACCTTATAATCAGTCTGTAAAGGTGGGTCAAACACTCTACCTGTCAGGACAGATCGCCCTCGATCCGAAGACTGGTGAACTCGTACAGGATACCATCGAAGCAGAGACTCATCAGGTGATGTCTAATCTTGGTGCCGTACTGAAGAACGCCGGATGTACTTTTGAGCACGTTGTGAAGTGCACCGTCTTCGTCAAGAACATGCAGCACTATGGACGGATCAATGCTGTCTATGCTACCTATTTTGATGAGGCAACGGCACCCGTGAGAGCGCTAGTCGAAGTAAGTGCCTTGCCGAAGTATGTCAATGTTGAGATATCGGCTATAGCGGTCATCCCATCTTAGACCACTTTCGTAAATATTGTAAGAATCCATCATCATGAAAAAGACAGTTCTATCTTGTATTCAACCAACAGGGCAGATGCATCTTGGCAATTACTTTGGTGCTGTCAAAAACTGGGTGGATCTTCAAAAAGAATATGAGTGTGTATATGGTATCGTAGATTATCATGCGATGACCATGCCATATGACACTAAGAAGCTGCGCAATAATACATGGGAGTTGATCATAGACTTGGTGGCGACAGGTTTGGAGCCATCTAACATCTTCATCCAATCCTTGATCCCAGAGCACTCAGAGTTGTCTTGGATCTTTAATTGCTTTTGTTCTTATGGACAGCTAACAAGGATGACGCAGTTCAAGGATAAAAGTAAGTCTCAGCAAGAGACTAGCAATGAAGGATATATATCTGCGGGACTCTTTGACTATCCAGTGCTTCAGGCGGCTGACATCCTGATCTACAAGGCGGATTATGTACCTGTCGGTAAAGACCAGGAGCAGCACTTAGAGTTGACACGTGACATAGCACAAAGATTTAATCATCAGGTAGGCAAGGAGTATTTCGTGTTGCCGGATACCCTTTTCACGGAGACACCCAAGATCAATTCTACTGCAGACCCAACTCGTAAGATGAGCAAAAGTGCAGGGGCAAAACACTTCATCAGTGTATTTGCAGAGGAGGCGCTTGTACGCAAGCAGATCAGATCTGCAGTTACAGATACTGGTGAAAATACTGGTGAAGGTATGAGCCCTGGTGTGGAAAACCTCTTTGAGCTATTATCTGCCTCAGGAGATGCACCAAAGGCATATGACCACCTTATCAATGATCACAAAGCGGGTCAACTGAAGTATGCTGACCTCAAGCAAGCCGTAGCTGACAGTCTAGTCACGATGTTGGAGCCGATGTGGGAAAAAAGAAAAGAACTTATCTCTAATAAGAAAGAACTCAAGAGTGCTATAAAGGCTTCTTCAGCTGAGATCAGAAAAAAAGCACAAGAGACTGTAAAAGAGGTCAAGGATTTAGTTGGACTTATGAATGTGAGATACTAATGAAGATATTTTGTATTGGTAAAAATTATGCTGATCACGCCAAGGAGATGAATAGTGCTGTGCCTGACTCTCCGGTCGTATTCATGAAGCCTAAAACAGCCCTGCTACCTAGTGGCCTTACTTTTTACTATCCTGATTTTTCGGATAACATTCACTATGAAGGAGAGATAGTTATCCGCATAGGAAAATCAGCGAAAGCTCTTGAGCCTTCGAGAGTGGCAGACTTCATAAGTGGGATAACAGTAGGTATAGATTTTACGGCTAGAGATATCCAAGCCAAGTGTAAAGAGAAAGGACACCCTTGGGAGCTCGCTAAGAGCTTTGACTTTAGCGCGGCCATCGGAGATTTTATAGAGATGGATATGGAGGCTATGATGAAAGCCGAAGTTATCCTTAAGAAGAATGGAACAGTCGTGCAGCATGGTACAGCACTGGATATGATATTTGACATACCGACGGTCATCAGTTTTATCTCGCACCGATTCACTCTACACAAAGGAGATCTGATATATACGGGAACTCCCAAAGGCGTTGGTCCGGTAGAAAAGGGTGATGTCTTAGAGGTCTTCCTCAATGATAACAGGCTTTTGGTGACGGATATAAAATAAAGAATATGCATCTTCGCACATCTTTAATATAGAATAATAACATGCCATATCTTTTTACTTCAGAATCCGTATCAGAAGGACACCCAGATAAGGTGTCTGATCAAATATCTGATGCTCTAGTTGACCACTTTATAGCTTTTGATCCATCATCAAAAGTCGCTTGTGAAACACTTGTAACGACGGGTCAAGTTGTACTAGCTGGAGAGGTTAAATCATCTACCTACTTAGACGTGCAGCAGATAGCTAGAGATGTCATCAAGCGTATCGGATATACGAAGTCCGAGTATATGTTTGAAGCTAATAGCTGCGGAGTGTTCTCGTCTATCCACGAGCAAAGTCCTGATATCAATCAAGGAGTAGAGCGAAAGAAAAAAGAAGATCAAGGAGCCGGAGACCAAGGTATGATGTTTGGCTATGCTACTAACGAGACTGAGCACTATATGCCGTTGGCTCTTGACTTATCTCACAAGTTGCTTCGAGAGCTTGCTAAGGTGAGAAAGGCTGGTAAGAAGATGACTTATCTACGACCAGACTCTAAGTCTCAAGTGACTATAGAGTATGATGACAATAATAAGCCGATCCGCATAGACTCTATAGTGATCAGTACACAGCATGATGACTTCATGAAAAGCGATGTTAAGATGCTTGCTCAGATCAAGAAAGATGTGATCGATGTCATCGTGCCTGCTGTTAAAAAACAGTGCTCAAGAGGAGTACAGAAGCTCTTCAACAATAAGATCAAGTATTATGTGAATCCAACGGGCAAGTTTGTCATAGGAGGACCACATGGAGACACGGGACTTACAGGTCGGAAGATCATAGTTGATACGTACGGTGGCAAAGGAGCACATGGGGGTGGAGCATTCAGTGGAAAAGATCCGTCGAAAGTCGATCGATCAGCAGCATATGCTACAAGACATATAGCCAAGAATATGGTAGCTGCTGGCCTATGTGACGAGGTACTTGTCCAAGTATCATATGCGATAGGTGTCGCCAAGCCAACTAATATCTATGTGAACACATATGGCACGGCCAAGGTAGATATGAGCGATGGCAATATCGCGAGCAAAATATATGAGATCTTTGATATGCGGCCATATGCTATCGAAAAGAGACTAAAACTTCGCACGCCGATATACAGTGACACTGCGGCCTATGGTCATATGGGTAGAGTGCCTGAGAAGAAGACCGTGTCTTTCACAGATGGAAGCGGAAAAACCAAGAATATCAAAGTAGAAACTTTCCCATGGGAGAAGTTAGACTACACCACGAAAATCAAGAGAGCTTTTAATATCAAATGATCGCCCAGTCTTCATGATAGTTGCAGTTGATATAGGTAACTCCAATGTTGTAGTAGGCATCTATCTCGACCACAAGTGGCAACACTTCTGGAGGATGCCCACCCAGAAGAGTGATGATCGACCGATATACTATGCAGTAGAAATCAAGAATCTTATCCTTGAGCATCAAGTCGATGTATCTCAAGTACATGGTGTGGTATTGAGTACAGTAGTCCCTGACTTAAGAGAAACTATGAAAGAGGTGCTCAGCGGAGTATTTCGGCATGAAGTTCTAGTGGTTGGTCCTGGTCTATATGAAGCTTTAGGATATGAGGTGCCAAGACCTTATGAGATAGGCACAGACCTTGTGGCCAATGCTTACTCGGCATATCGAAGATTAGGAGAGGCTTGCATAGTTGTGGATTTTGGTACGGCACTTACATTTACGACAGTGGACGAATCTGGCCTCATACTCGGTGTTGCGATAGCGCCAGGTATAAAGACAGCGATGAAAGCTTTGGCTAATCAAACAGCTCAGTTGCCTGAGATTCCGTTAGAGCTTCCCAAGTCGGTGATAGGTCTTCATACTACTCATGCGATGCAGGCAGGTATACTTTGGGGGTATGTAGGCATGGCTAAAGAGCTTATCTCCAAGATAAGAGCTGAAGTCGGAGCTGACTATAAAGCTGTGGCTACAGGCGGACTATCATTTGTGATGACACCACTAGGAGATATCTTTGAATTTATAGATCCAGAGTTAACCATCAATGGTCTAAGGTTGATGCTGGAGGATTATAATAAAGTAGACGGTTAGTAAGCCCACACCTTCCTGAGATACCTATATCTTAAAAAGTAAGATCTTAGCTTTATGAGATATGTCTCCCCACAGAAGATCCTCCAGATAAGCAAGTCAGTGACAGCTGTATGAATACTAAGGGTGTCCGTGGTATTTTGTTTCTTCTTATAGCGGCTTCTCTCGTTTTATACTGTCGACATGGAGCGTTGTTAAGCGCATCTTCAGATCAAGTGCTTCAACAGTCAGGTGATGCATTCAATGCTTACAACATTGTTTCTTATCACGCGCAGTACGATGAAAGTTACTCTGTCTTCAGAGGCATGGGGTATCCATATGGAGAACATGTGACGATAGCATCCGTCATCCCTTTGATATCTAATAGTCTGAAGTTTTTGAAGTCTCTTGGTATCGATATCACTGCAGATACGATACGGATCCTGCATTACTCGATGATATTTTCTCACTTGATGTGTGCGGTTTTCTTATATCTGATATTTGTGAGATTGAGGGTATCTACTCTTGTTGCTGCGCTGCTGGCTATCGCTCTTACGATGATGGCTCCCCAGACTGAGCGACTGTTTTATCATTTTGGGTTAGCACATATGTATGCTATACCTGCGACGATATATTTCTTGATTAGGTTTGATCAAAACAATGATAAGCGATGGGCGAGTATTGGACTTTTTCTAACCGTTGTAAGTGCTTCTCTGATCCAATTTTATTTTTTTCTTATCACCACCTCTATGATCGGATTCTTTTATTTCTTTTCGATTTTAAGGTTGTCGAGTCCAAGTAAATATCCAGCTAGAAAGTGGAGATTCCCGAGATCGGAGATGATGAGATACGGACTGCATTTTAGTTTTCAGGTGATACTGCCTTTATTGTTTTTTCTCCTTTGGATAGAGGGTTTTGAAGTGCCAGATCGCCCAGATAAGCCGTGGGGATTTTTTGTATTTATATCTTATTGGGAGGGTATATTCACATCTCTGAGAATGCCATACTTCAGATGGATCAACGACCATCTCATCGAGATAAGAAAAGTAAATTTTGAATCATTGGCCTATGTAGGTCTTGTTGGAGGTGGTGTATGTATCTGGATGTTTTTCTATTGGATCCGATCGCGGGGTGAGAGTTCTTTGTTTTGTATGATGGCCTCGACTTATCCTGATAATCCACTGA
>CAYYBR010000174.1:0-9038 GCA_964470035.1 uncultured Saprospiraceae bacterium | reverse complement strand
TATCTGTATCATGTTGATACTAGTAGTACTCATCCAGAATCCAAAAGGAGGAGGACTAGATTCCACATTTGGTGGATCCGGAGCGAGCCAAATGTTTGGAGCCGCACGATCTACAGACCTCATCGAGAAAATAACATGGGGACTAGCCTTAGCACTATTCATCCTTTGTATAGTGACAGCTATCGTAGTAAAAAATCAAGCAGGACTAGGTGGTTCGTCGATCCCTCTAGACTCTTTTCCAGGGTAAAAGCTGACAGAATTTCAAGAGTAAACGCGTGGCGCTTGTTTCTCATACACAATTTGTCAGCCGCTCTGCTACAATGACAGAATTTCACCACTTGGCACATAAACTGATGTACAGGTCGTGACTTTTAATATTCAGTTTATTCATAAAAAGCAATCTAACAATTAACTAGTAATGAGTCTCAAACCTATCAATGATCGAGTTGTAGTTAAGCCAGCTCCGGCTGATGCTAAAACTGCAGGAGGTATCATCATACCAGATACCGCAAAAGAAAAACCTCAGAAAGGAAAAATTATAGCTGTTGGTCCAGGTAAGGACGGCAACAAGCTAACTGTTAAAAAAGGAGATACAGTACTTTACGGTAAGTATGCCGGTCAAGAACTAGAGTACGAAGGAAAAGAGTATCTCATCATGAGAGAAGATGACATCCTTGTCGTCATAGGTTAATCTCAATTTATCGATTAAAAATATTTGACAAGAAACAGATATGGCAAAACAAATAATATTTGACACGGATGCTCGTGCAAAAATGAAGTCCGGTATAGACCAACTAGCGAATGCTGTCAAGGTAACACTAGGACCTAAAGGAAGAAATGTTGTGATCCAGAAGAGCTTTGGTGCTCCTCAAGTTACCAAAGATGGTGTCACAGTTGCAAAAGAAATAGAGCTCGAAGATCCAGTAGAAAACATGGGTGCACAGCTTGTTAAAGAAGTTGCTTCTAAGACAGCGGATGCAGCTGGTGATGGTACAACTACAGCTACAGTACTTGCTCAGGCGATGGTCAATGCAGGTATGAAATATGTAGCTGCTGGTGCGAATCCAATGGACCTCAAGAGAGGTATCGACAAAGCTAAAGATGCAGTGATCGGAAGCTTGAAAAAGCAAAGTAATATCATCGGCAATGACTTCGATAAGATCCAACAAGTTGGATCTATCTCTGCCAACAATGACGGCGAGATAGGATCTCTTATCGCCGATGCGATGAAGAGAGTAAGCAAAGATGGTGTGATCACTGTCGAGGAAGCTAAAGGAACAGACACATATGTCGAGGAAGTGATGGGTATGCAGTTTGATAGAGGCTATCTGTCTCCGTACTTCGTGACTAATGCAGAAGACATGAAGAGTGAGTATGAAAACCCACTCGTGTTGATCCATGATAAGAAGATCTCTAACACAACTGATCTTATCCCTATCCTTGAGAAGGCTGCAGGTGCTGGTCGTCCACTTTTGATTATCGCTGAAGATATCGAGAGTCAGGCGCTTGGACTTCTTGTGGTTAATAGACTCAGAGGAGGACTCAAGGTAGTCGCTGTGAAAGCTCCTGGGTTTGGAGATAGAAGAAAAGCTATGCTTGAAGATATCGCCATCCTAACTGGCGGTACAGTGATCTCAGAAGAGAAAGGATACAAGCTTGACGGCGTAGAAGTCTCTCACCTTGGATCAGCAGAGAAGATCACCGTAGATAAAGACAATACGACGATCGTAGATGGCGCTGGTAAGAAGACTGCTATCAAATCACGTATAGGTCAGATCAAGCAACAGATCGAGACGACCACTTCTGATTATGACAGAGAGAAACTTCAAGAGCGTCTTGCTAAGCTTTCTGGTGGTGTAGCAGTCCTCTATGTAGGTGCTTCTACAGAAGTAGAAATGAAAGAGAAAAAGGACAGAGTGGATGATGCTCTACATGCAACAAGAGCAGCAGTCGAAGAAGGTATCGTAACTGGTGGAGGTGTAGCTTTGATCAGAGCGATGAATAGTCTTAACAAAGTGACTGGAGAAAACGAAGATGAAGATATGGGTATCCAGATCGTGAAGAAATCTTTAGAGTTTCCACTACGTACGATCGCTGATAATGCAGGAGTCGACGGATCTGTAGTTCTTCAGAATGTCATGACGAGCAAAGGATCTAACGGTTACAACGCGAAGACAGATAAGTATCAAGATCTGAAGAAAGCAGGTGTGATCGATCCTACAAAAGTAACTCGTATCGCCATCGAAAATGCCGCCTCCATAGCAGGTATGGTATTAACTACCGAAGCGGTGATCAACGATATGCCAGAAGAAGGGCCAGCCATGCCACCGATGCCTCCAGGTGGAGGTATGGGAGGGATGATGTAAATCACCCACTTCATAGATATAAAAGGGTTGTCGATATGTCGGCAGCCCTTTTTTCTTATATATAAGTGTTAAGAACCCGCTAAAAACAGGGCTTCTGTTGGAATTTAGAGACTACAAAGCGTTCTACAGATGTTTTTTTGATACACTTACGTAAATGAAGTAATTTTGCGCGCCTATGAAGAAAAGTATTCTTCCTACACTACTATTGCTCCTAATCATAACTACTCTGAGTATTGGTTGTAGATCTAGCTTCGAGCGGATCAGAACATCTAATGATCCGGAGCTCATGCTTACAACTGCTGATACCATGTTTGCCAGAGGTGATTATGGTAGAGCTGCTACGCTTTATGAATTAATTGTGCCTGCTTATCGAGGAAAGAAAGAAGCCGAGCACATCGCTTATAGGATAGCTTCAACTCACTATAATAAGGGTAGCTACACACTAAGTTCTCATTACTTCAAGCAGTTTGCAGATACATATACTACGAGTGAATCCAAGGAAGATGCACTCTATCGAAGTGCGATCTCATATTATCGCTTGAGTCCAAGACACCAGCTAGATCAGACGGATAGTGATAAAGCTATAGAGGCCTTTCAACAATTCATTAATGCCTATCCTAATAGTGATAAGATAGATGAGTGTAACGAGTTCATAGATCAACTAAGAAAGAAGGCAGAACTCAAGGCTTTCAACTCAGGTAAGCTGTACTATAATACTAGAGACTATAGCTCTTCTATACGCGCCTTAGAGAATCTCCTAAAAGATTATCCTGGGACAGAATATGCTGAGGAGAGCAGATATATACTTATCAAGGCGAATCAAGAATGGGCTGAGAAATCGATCTATACGAAGAAGGAAGAGAGATACCGGGCGGCTGTAGAGCAGTGTGATGCTTATATTAAAAGACACAGCACCTCTGATCGAGTAGAAGAGGTGGCCTCAACCCGAGAAAAGTGCAATACAGAAATACTAAACATACAGAATGGCTGACATTAAGACTCGAGTACAAGGTTTAGACCCCAATGTAAAAGCAAGAGACCTCGTAGGTCTTGCTGCTACTAGAGGAAATATCTACGAAGCGATAGCGATCATAGAAAATCGCGCTAGAAAGCTTAACATAGATATCAAGCGTGAACTGCATGGTAAGCTCGATGAGTTTGCTGTAGTCACCGATCGTATCGAAGAGATACAAGAAAACAAGGAGCAGATCGAAATCTCTAAGTTTTATGAAAAGCTTCCTAATCCAACTCTGATAGCAACAGAAGAGTACTTGGGTGACAGACTCGAAGTAATAGGAGATCTATCAGAAGAGGAGACTGATCAGCCGTTGATCGAAGAATAGATATACCTCGCCATATGCAGCGCATAGTTTTAGGCGTCTCTGGTAGTATAGCAGCTTACAAGTCAGTTTTGCTTGTTCGCCTGCTTGTGAAAGCAGGTAAAGAAGTAAAGGTGATCATGACGCCAAGTGCTGCGGAGTTCGTTGCACCTCTCACTTTTTCGACCTTATCAAAGCATCCTGTATCCATAGATCTGATCGATGGAGACCAATGGTCTAACCACGTAGATCTGGGACTTTGGGCGGATGCATTTGTTGTGGCGCCGGCGACGGCAACCACACTTTCTAAGATGGCCAGTGGTCAGTCTGATAATATGCTGGTGGCTACCTATCTCAGTGCTAAGTGCCCAGTCTATATCGCACCTGCGATGGATCTGGATATGTGGAAGCATCCTGCTACTCGATCTAATATCACCAAGCTACAATCATATGGTAATAAGATCATACCTGTTGGTCATGGTGAGCTTGCCAGTGGGCTCGTTGGAGATGGAAGGATGGCCGAGCCGGCAGATATCTATGAATTCCTAGAGCAGGACTTAAAAAAAAACGCTGATCTAATCGGTCGGACAGTAGTCATCACTGCGGGACCTACTCAAGAAGCTATAGACCCAGTGAGATTTTTGTCTAACCATAGTACAGGTACTATGGGTATCGCGCTTGCTGAAGACTGCTTGCGTCGAGGAGCTACTGTACATCTAGTCTTGGGGCCTACAAGTAGTAGACCAGGATCAGGCGTACATGTCCATAGTGTAAGAAGTGCTCAAGATATGTACGAAGCATGCGCAAGACTCCATGCCGAAAGCGATATCATGATCTTCGCAGCAGCAGTAGCCGACTACAAGCCTATTGAGTTTAGTGACAAAAAAATCAAGAAAACCGAGAGAGATATGAATACTCTCCCACTTGATAGAACCATAGATATCGCTGGCACCTTAGGAAAGATTAAAAAGAAAGGACAGATTCATATAGGTTTTGCCCTTGAGACGGACAATGAATCTAAGCACGCTCAGGCAAAACTGAATAAGAAAAACTTCGATCTTATCGTTCTTAACTCACTGAGTGTGAAAGGTGCTGGTTTTGGTCGAAGTACTAATCAGGTAACCATTTACGGAAGTGATGGTAAAAAACATCCTTTTGCACTCAAGGATAAAAGAGAAGTAGCAACAGATATCATCAATTATCTCGTACCCTATCTCAGTTAAAATAAGCACATGAGGTTTTTAGCAGTTGTATTTTTTCTTTTGATGACGGTCCTACAAGGATGGTCTCAGGAACTGTCAGTGGATGTCAAGATCAACTATCCTGCGCTCAATGCAGCCGACCCTAGTACACTTCAGCAACTTGAGACTGCGATCAGAGAATTTTATAATAATACGGAGTGGTCCGATGATGACTTTTATAGCGAGGAGCGTATAGAGGCGTCCATCCAGATCAATATCAAAAGAGATCCGAGTCCTAACACCTTTATCGCAGACTTATTTGTCTCGAGTGCACGTCCTGTGTATATGAGCAACTATAGTAGTCAGTTGCTCAATCACGTAGATAATGACGTAGCCTTTCAGTATGACCTGCAGCCCATCATCGATAATACAACCAACTTCACTGACAACCTTTCGTCGATCCTGACCTTTTACGCTTATATCATCCTTGGATATGACTATGATTCGTTCAGTCCATTTGGTGGTGAGAAATACTTCAGAATTGCTCAGGATATCATCAATAATGTGCCTGCTAATGTGAGCACCGGTGATAGAGACTGGACCGCTAATGGTGGAGATAGGACGAGATATTGGATCATCGAGAATCTCTTCAATGCACGTGCACGTGGCCTGCGTCAGTCCATGTATGACTATCATCGCAATGGTCTCGATAAGATGCATACCGATGTCAGCGTCGGCAAGGCCGTTATCTTGTCTTCATTAAAAGGTGTCGGCCAGGTGGAAGATAAGTATCGAAACTCGATGATCGTACAGATGTTTGCTAATGCAAAGAGGTTAGAGGTACTTGAGATATTTAAGAACAGTGTAAAGTCAGAACAACGCCAGGTCTATAATGTCATGGCCTCCATAGACCCTTCTCAAGTCGATCAACTCAAGGAGTTGCGATAGCAGTTACTCCTCTTCTTTCGAGTCTATCTTAGCAAAGAGAGTTTCCACTTTTTCTATCTCATCGAGCGTCTCGTCCAGATAAAAGTCGATATGTGGTATGCGTCTGACGTGCTTGCGCACGCGTGAAGCAAGTTGCTGCTTGAGTCGATGATGTTGGTCTTCCATCTGGAGGAGAACTGCTTGCTTATTTTCAGTATTCCACACACTTACGTAAATCTTTGCCAAGCCTAAGTCAGGAGACATCAAGACATGAGTTACAGATACGAGTGGCTGTGTTCCATATATGTATGGCCCTTCTTCGCGAAGAACATCGCTAAAGTGTCTTTGGATCACTACTCCTACTTGTCGCTGTCTTTTGGATTCCATATGGCGCAAATGTACTTCTATAGAGGTGTAGTAACCTGTCGAGATGCTAATTAGTTTCTGGACTTAAGAGTTATTTTTGGAAGATGTCGATAGGTCATAATCCACTTAGGCAAAAAATCGAATTTGTTAAAGGCGTCGGTGAAGCCAGAGCCACCTTACTCAGGTCCGAGTTGGGTGTGCAGTCTGTAGAGGACATGATAGAGATATTTCCTTTTCGATATGAAGATCGTACCACGTTCACTCTTCTAAAGGATGTACGCAAGGGTGATAGTATCCAGATCAAAGGAACCTTAGTTTCTCTCGCTCCGGTGAAAGGAAAAGGCCGTACGCGACTGAGAGGTGTCTTCAAAGACCCTTCAGGTATCATCGAGCTAACTTGGTTTCAGGGTGCAAAGTGGATCGCCGAATCCCTCAAGGTAGATCATGAGTATGTACTTTTTGGCAAGGTCAACGTCTACAAAGGCAAGAGATCCATACCTCACCCTGAGATGGAGCTTGCTGCAAAGGCGAGTCAGCAAAGCGCATTCTTGCCAGTTTATCATTCTACCGAGAAGCTTACGCAGAAAAGTATCGGTATGAGGGCACGTAGGACGATCATGCAGAATATCTGGCGCATCCTTCGTCCTGAGCATTTCCCAGAAGTATTGCCAGTTAAGCTTGTAGAGACCTTGAAGCTCTGTACGCGATATCATGCTTATAAGTGGATACATCTACCTGAGGATGAAGCTCAAAAAGCACGAGCATCAGTTAGGCTCAAGTTTGAAGAGCTCTTTTTCTTACAGCTCAGAATCCTACAAGTCAAGAAGCTTCGTGAGTTAAAGCTAAAGGGCTTGGTCTTCAGTGAAGTGGGTACCAACTTCCATCGTTATTATAAAGAGAAGCTGCCGTTTGAGTTAACAGGTGCTCAAAAGAGAGTGATCAAAGAGATCCGGGCAGATGTCAAGCGGGGTACACAGATGAATCGTCTCTTGCAGGGAGATGTGGGAAGTGGAAAGACTGTAGTGGCTATGATGAGTATGTTGATAGCTCTTGATAATGGATATCAATCTTGTCTTCTTGCTCCTACGGAGATACTCGCGCAACAGCACTTTCAGTCTATCACTGAGGGGTTGAAAGGTCTTGGTATCCATGTGGCATTTTTATCAGGGTCTGTTAAAGGGCGTGTCAGAAAAGATCTACTTAGATTTTTGAAAGATGGGCATATCCACATATTGATTGGTACTCATGCCATCCTCGAGGATCCTGTAGTTTTTCAAAAACTTGGATTGGCAGTAACGGACGAACAGCACCGGTTTGGAGTAGCCCAGCGCGCCAAGTTATGGACGAAGAATAAAGATGTGCCACCACACATCCTCGTCATGACTGCCACACCTATCCCAAGGACACTAGCTATGACGACATATGGTGACCTCGATGTATCGGTGATCGATGAGCTTCCGCCAGGTCGTAAGCCGGTAAAAACCATCCACCGTACCGAGGCAGATAGGATGCGCATCATCAAGTTCATGAAAGAGGAGATCGCCAAAGGGCGACAGATCTATGTAGTTTTTCCACTTATCGAAGAATCAGCTACTCTAGATCTTGAAAACCTAAATCAAGGGTATGAAGACCTTCTCAATTATTTTCCGATTAAAGACTATCAGATAGCCGTGGTGCACGGTAGGATGAAGGCGGCTGATAAGGATCTTGAGATGCAGCGTTTTGCCCACGGTAAGGCACAGATCATGGTGGCAACTACTGTCATAGAAGTAGGTGTCAATGTTCCTAACGCCTCTGTTATGATCATCGAAAACTCAGCAAGATTTGGCTTGTCACAGCTGCATCAGTTGAGAGGTAGGGTAGGTAGAGGTGCGGACCAGTCCTACTGCATACTGATGACAAAAAGGCAACTGACACACTATGCACGAGAGCGCATCAAGACGATGTGCCGCACAAACAACGGCTTTGAGATCGCAGAAGTCGACATGAAGTTGCGTGGACCTGGTGATATGGAAGGAACACAACAAAGTGGTGTGCTAGACCTCAAGATAGCCAGTATATCGGGAGATGGTAAGATCATGCAGACCGCTAGACATCTAGCTATGGAGATACTCTCAGAAGATCCAGAATTAGACATGCCACATCATACAGCTACTAAGACCCACCTTCAGAAACTCAAGAACAAATACCAAAGCTGGGGTCGAATCAGCTAAAGCAATAATATGTCTACTTGTATCATGTGTATGAAGGACGACCAGATCGCTAGTGTAGAACACATCGTACCACGTGCACTTGGCAATATCCACTACATCCTACCCAAAGGAGTGGTCTGCCAACGTTGCAATAATCGTCTTTCTCGCAGCGAACATCTCGTGATGAATAGTCATGACTGGCTACAAGAAAGAAGAAAGTTTGGCTTGATTAGCGATAAGTCGACATCCACTCCTCATCAACTGGAAGATCATCACCTCATAAGAATGCTGGTGATGATCTTTTATGAGGCGATGTATCACTCTAAGCGACAAGGATGGGATGATATAGATCATGAGCAACTAAGAAGGTATCTCACAGAAGGGAAGCAACTTGATGCCGTGGTCTATCCAGATAAAACTATATCTGGTGCAAAACATATACCTGGTTGGTGGGATCGATATAGACTAAAAAGAAACCGTATATCCTTGAAGTATAGGTTGGATGGTCCTTCCTACTGGTTTGAGTTTTCGTTCGGCACTCTTCACTATGTGCTGAAAATCAGTGTTTTATAAATTTAAATTAAAAAATTTCACCTTTGGTGTGACCAATAGGAGGAATGGCGTCTAAATGATGCTTTTAAAGATAAAGCAAGATTTTTTGGTTGATGCAGTGATTGGAGGCCACGT
>CAYYBR010000173.1:0-9045 GCA_964470035.1 uncultured Saprospiraceae bacterium | reverse complement strand
GTAGTATCTATGAATTTCTGGGCTTTTCAGCCTGATTATTTTGACTTCTGTGGAGCCATGTTCAAAGATTTTATTATCAACAGAGGCTTCGAAGAAAAGTCAGAGTTTTTTATTCCCCTTGTAGTTGAAAAGCTGATCAAACAAAAGACAAAGAGCGTCGATGTTATCGATTGTGACGAAGAATGGTTTGGCGTTACTTATCAAGAAGATAAGCCCCATGTCCAAAAGAGATTACAGCAACTGATCGAGAAAGGTGTCTATCCAGAAAAACTCTGGACATAAATGACCAATCAATCTATAGGCAAAATTGTGATTGTTTTGGGTCTTGTCCTTGTCTTAGGAGGGGCTGTCATGTACTTCTTTGGAGACAAGCTAAAGTGGATTGGTCATTTGCCGGGAGATATCAAGATGGAAAAAGGAAATACAACCATCTATCTACCAATCACATCGATGATCTTATTGAGTGTATTGATCAATGTGGTGTTTCGACTTTTGAACTACCTAAAATAAAAAGAAGCCTACCAAGGGTAAGCTTCTGCCGAAAATTGTATGAAAAAACTATCTACTGATTTATTAACTAGAGCTCATACAAAAAAGATGTATTTAAGAGAGTTCTTAACGATTTATTAATAGTTACAACTCACAAAAAAGAGATTGACAGTTCTGTTATTCTAGATTTACCTTTGGCTCGTGGTTCAGATAGGCGATATTAAGTTTGAAGAGTTTCCATTTTTCCTTGCACCGATGGAGGATGTATCGGATCCCCCGTTTCGTGCACTATGCAAGAGAAATGGTTGTGATATGATGTACACCGAATTCATATCAGTAGAAGGGCTCATCCGTGATGCTCACAAAAGTGTTCAAAAACTAGACATCTACGATGAAGAAAGGCCTATAGGCATACAGATCTTTGGTGCTGAACTCGACTCGATGAAAAGAGCTGCCGAAATAGTCGAAGAAGCGAGACCTGAAGTACTAGATATCAACTTTGGTTGTCCTGTGAAAAAGGTGGTCTGTAAGATGGCAGGGGCCGGTATACTGCAAGATATACCTCGCATGGTCAAGTTAACAGAAGCCATAGTAAAGTCTACGAAGCTTCCAGTTACAGTAAAAACAAGACTTGGCTGGGACGACAAGACGATTAAGATAGGAGAAGTAGCGGAGCGTCTTCAGGATGTAGGTATCCAATCACTTGCGATCCATGGTAGGACAAGAAAACAGATGTATAAGGGGGAGGCAGACTGGCTACCTATACAAGCAGTGAAAGAGAATCCAAGGATACGTATACCTATCATCGGCAATGGTGATATAGACAGTCCTGAAAAAGCCATGGAGTACAAGAATAGATATGGCGTCGATGGCATCATGGTTGGTCGAGCCAGTATCGGCAACCCTTGGATCTTTAGAGAAATCAAGCACTACTTCAGAACTGGTGAATTACTGGAAAAACCTTCACTGGTCGAAAAAGTCGAAGCCGCTAAAGAGCATCTAAGCCGCAGTCTCGAATGGAAGGGTGAAAAACTCGGCGTACTAGAAATGAGGAGACATTACTCCAATTACTTCAGAGGACTGCCACAGATTAAAAAGTATCGATCTATTCTGGTAACAGAACATGATCCGACGATTTTGTTTGAAACTCTCGATGAGATAGAAGATCGTTATAGTGGAGTTCCATCTCTGGTATAAGACTTTCCGTCGAAACAAATATTGAATCTTCACAAGTCATATATCTATCCGAAGTGTATTTTGATTTCAATGACATAGAACAACAGTTAGTAGATGCTGTAGAGCAGGCATCTGAAAAACTCGGAGTTAACTCATACATCGTCGGAGGATATGTAAGAGATCGGATTATCAATAGACCTACCAAGGACATAGATATCGTAACGGTTGGTGATGGCATCGCTCTTGCTGCAGCTACGGCGAAAATTCTAGGATCGAGACCGCCTGTCATCTTTAAGAGATTTGGTACTGCGATGATCGAGTTTGCAGATATCGAGGTTGAGTTTGTAGGTGCACGAAAGGAATCCTATAGTAAGGACAGTAGAAAGCCGCAGGTTGAACCAGGGTCCTTAGAAGATGATCAGAATAGGAGAGACTTTAGCATCAATGCCATGGCCTACCAGGTTGGTGGAAAAGAAAGCGGGACTTTCCTCGATCCTTTTGATGGAGTTAAAGACCTCGATAACAGAATCATCAGAACGCCCAACAATCCAGATATCACCTTCTCTGATGATCCTCTCAGGATGATGAGAGCGGTGAGATTTGCTTCGCAGCTCGACTTCGAGATCGACGAAGAGACGATGGCTGGTATCCAACGCAATGTGGAGCGCATCAAAATCATATCGCAAGAACGCATCACTGATGAACTAAATAAAATCATCCTTTCACCAGTCCCTTCTATAGGCTGGAGACTTTTACTGGATACTGGTCTTTGCAAACTGATCTTCCCAGAGTTTCATGCTTTACTAGGTGTAGATTATGTAGATGGCAGAGGGCATAAGGATAACTACTTTCACACCATAGAAGTGCTTGACAATGTTGCTCAAGTAAGTGCTGACCTCTGGTTGCGATGGGCCGCTGTCATGCATGATATCGGAAAACCTCGTACTAAGAGATTTGATGCTAAGGCGGGTTGGACATTTCATGGTCATGAAGCAGTTGGCGCTAATATGACTTCAGGCATCTTCAGAAGACTTCGACTACCTCTCGATGATAAGATGAAGTACGTTGAGAAGCTTGTGAGGCTTCACCTTCGACCTATCAGCCTGACCAAGAATAATATCACAGATAGCGCTGTACGAAGACTCATCTTCGACGCGGGAGAAGATATCGATGATCTGATGACACTCTGCCAAGCAGATATAACTACAAAGAATGCTTCCAAGATGAAGCAGTATCTCGCTAACTATAAGTTAGTCAAATCAAAAATGGCTGAGGTAGAGGAAGGCGATCGACTTCGCAATTGGCAACCACCAGTATCTGGTGAAGACATCATGAAGACATTTGGGATAGGTCCTTCGCGCCAAGTAGGAGATATCAAAAAAGCGATAAGAGAGGCTATTCTTGATGGACATATACCCAACGATCCAGAAAGAGCGAGGGAGTATATGATAGATTTTGGCAAGACACTTGGCTTATCCAAGGTTGTAGATTAGTCTAGCCGCTACATGCATTCATCGATTTGCGGAAGTGGGATGATCTGGATATTTCATACATTGAATACATATGGCAATCTTTAAGAAAGTAAAGGACTGGTTGGGTATCGAAGGAGTGAAAGTCGCTCTTACTGTTCCTGAGACTTTTAAGATCCAGCATAAAAAAGTCGAAGGTGCCTTCGCCATCAGTTCTCAGTCCGACCAATATATAAGTGAGGTAATCCTGACACTAAAAGAGAAGTATAGCCGTGGGAGAAGAAAGTCCAAGCTCATAGATGAGTATGTCATCGGCGAAGAAAACTTTCTCATCGACGAAGCCATACTCAAAGATCAAGTCATCACTAAAGAGTTCTCGCTATCCTTTCAACCTCTGAGTTCGGGTATCGAAAAATGGGGAGATAAAAATTTCTTATATGGTGGTGTAGTGGGCCTCATGAAAATCATCAAGAATACTAAATCTACATACACCCTCACGGCAGAAGTAAGTGTAAAAGGAAACAAGCTCAAGCCCTATGACACCGTCATCATCGTAGCAGACTAGCTACTTCTTATCATCCATACTTTGGAGGATCTCTTGATCGCTCTTGCCGATATTATCTAACAAGAACTTAGCACTCGCTGCCATATCATGATCCGGGTAGTCTCGTAGGAAGCGCTCATAAATCAACTTTGCTTCCTCGGGCCGCTTATAGTCTTGCTCGAGTATAAATCCTTTTATAAAAAGCGCATTAGCGGTTTTCGTATGGTCTGGATAAGATTCTATCAGCCAGTCATAGAGACTCATCGCTTTAGGGAAAGTGCGTAGACTCCTCGCAACTTCAGCCGATGTGTAGAGATTAGTAGGCACCCTTGGGTCAGCAGGTGACACAAGTGCTAAGGCTTCTACAGCATCTACATACTTTAGCGAGGCTGCCCGATTCACTCCATAATCATCAGGATTAATCAAGATCTGATCAAAGAGATACTTTATATAGTTGTCCTGCTGTACCAAACCAGAATCGATGAGTGTCATCTTACTTTGTATGGCATTATCTTGGGGATACGCCTTACCGAGTTCATGATAAACGATACTTGAGGCGTGTCGTTTTCTGAGAGCATACATCACATCTCCAAGTGTCAAGAGGTGGGATTTTCTGTTAGCATCATCCGGATATAACCTTAACAATGGCAGCGTATAAGATGCTGTTCTTGAAAGCATCCCTTGAGCCTTAGATATGTTGATCCCCTTTTCG
The DNA here is from genome assembly GCA_964470035.1 of uncultured Saprospiraceae bacterium. Classification (GTDB taxonomy): domain Bacteria; phylum Bacteroidota; class Bacteroidia; order Chitinophagales; family Saprospiraceae; genus JAJRXG01. The sequence continues at coordinate 4,655 of CAYYBR010000173.1, read as the reverse complement.
AGATAAGGACGGATGTAACCTTTGTCGTCTATATTTTTAGCGATGAACCCATCTAGAGTGTCCAAGAAAACTTCAGCTCTTTCTGCATTAGCATCTAACTCATACTCTTTATAGAGTTGATCTATGACATCTATGGACTCTGTTGGAGTATTTTGACATGAAGTCACTATGCTTCCAAAAATTACTAATGCGTATAGGTAAGATATATACGTCCTCATGAGATAAGATTACGTGAACAAATATAGTCACAGAGACTTAGTATGGTGATTTATTATCATATAATTCGATCATAATTAAATGTCAAAATCGACCGTCACGATATTTTGGTTTCGAAGAGATCTGAGATTACATGATAATCATGGATTGTATAGGGCCTTGGCTGAGGCTGGAGATGTCTTACCCCTTTTCATATTTGACAAGGAGATCCTGGACGGTCTGTCAGATGACGATCCTCGTGTCACATTTATACATCATACGCTTACGCAAATAAAGGCTACGCTCAACTCGCTCGGGAGTGATCTCATCGTGGAGTTCGGAACACCGCTTGACGTCTGGACTTCTCTTCTGAAGAAATACAACATCAAGGCTGCATATACTAATCACGACTACGAACCATATGCAAAGAGTCGAGATGAAAGCATAGCTGATTTGCTACGGAGTCATGAGATCCATTTAAATACCTACAAGGATCATGTCATCTGGGAGAAAGAGGAAGTACTGTCCAAAGCAGGAACCGTATACACCGTCTTTACTCCATATAAAAGGAGGTGGTTAGAGCTCTGGCACGAGCACTATGTTAAGAGTGCTCCAAAATCTGGTACATACTTCCCATCCGAAAAGCATGAGTCAGCCTTTGCCAAGATGAGAAAGTCAAGGATGATCTCCTTAGGTGAGATGAGTTTTGTAGCCTCTCAACTCTCTATACCAAGCGCGACTGTGGCTCAGGGAGTTATCAAGAATTATGGAGAAAGAAGAAACTTCCCAGGACTGGACGATAGCACATCTAAACTAGGTATACACTTTAGGTTTGGTACTATCAGCATAAGACAAAAGGCCTTCAAGGCCATGCGCCTGAGCGATGTGTTCCTCAGTGAGCTGATATGGAGAGACTTCTATGCTCAGATCCTTGCCAACTTCCCCCATGTTGTGGGTGAAGCATTCAGGGCCAAGTATGATAGAATACCATGGCGAGAAAACGAAGAAGAGTTTCAACTCTGGTGTGAAGGAAAGACGGGATATCCTATCGTTGATGCGGGGATGAGGGAGCTCAATGCAACTGGTTATATGCACAACCGAGTTAGGATGATCACCGCAAGTTTCCTCACCAAACACTTGCTGATGGACTGGCGGAGGGGAGAAGCATACTTTGCAACCAAACTATTAGACTTTGACTTAGCATCTAACAATGGAGGGTGGCAGTGGGCGAGTGGGTCAGGCACAGACGCAGCTCCATACTTCAGGATCTTTAACCCTACTTCGCAGATGGACAAGTTTGACAAAGAGAGAACCTACATCATGAAGTGGGTGCCAGAGTATGAGACTGATGACTACCCACCTCCTATAGTTGATCACAAATTTGCAAGAGAACGATGTCTGACGACCTATAAGACAGCACTTAATTAGATCTTTATGGTCTACTACAGATTTGGACAAGACTACAGACATACTTATCATCGGACAAGGCATAGGCGGCACCATGCTCGGTTGGTTCGCTCGACAGTCAGGTCTATCATATAAGATCTATGATAAGGGTGCTTTAAAAAGCGCTTCTGTTGTCTCATCTGGCATCATCAATCCTGTCACAGGTCATCGTTTTGTCAAGTCCTGGTTGGTCGACGATCTCATCAAGGAGGCCGATAGGTCTTATCGAGAAATAGGTTCATACTTAGGGAAAAAGGTCATCACTACTTATCCCATATGGCGACATATCCCTGACATACAAGCTGAGAACATCTGGTCAAGTAGATGCATGGATCCAGCATACGATGCATATCTATCGGTACCAGAAGAAGGCCAGCTTAGCAAGATAGATTTTGAAGATTTTCACGCTTGGGGTGTAGTCCGTGGTGGCTCCGTAGTAGACACTTCCGCACTCATTCGTCTGATGAGAGAAAGGTGGATCACACAAGGCGTCTTAAAGGAAGAAGAGTTTGACCATGCAGAACTCGAGGTGGGTCCTGAGGGATTTATTTACGAAAGTGAAAAATATAAGGCTGTCATACTCGCAGGAGGTATGAGGGATATCGACAATCTATGGTTCAAAACAGACGTCTATCGACCCGCTAAAGGAGATGCCATCATCTGTGAGATCCCTGATCTATATCCCGACAAGGTGATCAAGTATAAGAAGTTCATCGTGCCTTTTGGTGGTGATAAGTACTGGATCGGCAGTAACTACCAGCATGACTTTGATGACCACCAACCTGATGCACAGAGTAGATCTGAACTCGAGGATTGGTTAAAAAGTGGAATCGGCAGCCGCTACGAAATCCTAGATCACGTCTCAGGCATCCGAGCCGCTACAAAGTATAGACGACCGCTGATAGGGGAGCATCGATCAGTAAGAGGTCTCTTCCTGATGAATGGCCTGGGGACTAAAGGCATATCGCTAGCACCTTACTTTGCCAGAAAAATAATAGCGTCCATCGCCTCAGGAAGCCAGTTGAAGGAAACTTCTTCATTTGAGAAAGCGTTTCATGTCTAGAAGATCAGGTCATTGATCGATATACTGGACACTGCTTTGTGTGCGAGTGTATATTACATAGTAATTAGTAGATATGGAAAACAAGACGAATCACGCCAATACAATTGTCAAAAATCACATAGTATGGTCGATGGGAGCAGGCTTTATCCCAGTACCGATAGCAGATTTATTCGCTGTGACGGCGATACAATTAGATATGATCCGGCAGCTTAGTAATTTGTATGATGTAGACTTTAAGGAGACTAGTGGCAAAGCCATCATCACCTCTCTTTCTGGGGCATCTGTGGCGCGTATGGGTGCTCGGGCCATCAAGTTTATACCGGGTGTGGGATCTGTATTAGGAGGCGTAACCTTAGCTGTGCTATCTGGGGCTTCTACCTATGCCTTGGGAGAGGTATTCAAGACGCACTTTGATAATGGTGGCACCTTCTTGGACTTCGATATCAGTCGCATCAGACGTATGTATGATGAGTCTTTTGAAAAAGGAAAAGACGTGGCTAAGGATATACATCGAGAGCAAGAAGAGAAAAAGCAAAAGGCTGAAGCAGCAGAGTCTGATCCCCTCGTCCGTATAAAGGAATTAGCAGCGCTAAAGGAGAAGGGCTTACTTACTGATGACGAGTATGAAGCTCTAAAGAAAAAAATCATCTCTTAGCACTGAGCAAAAGCCGAGATGGCACTTATATTAAAATCATATTAATGATTTGTTGGTGTGTTACATCGAATACTTGATAGGCCTATATTTGCGGCCTATTAATATCATTATACACAAACAAACAATAACATGATTAAGAATCTTACTATGGTTATGTTGCTCATAGCAGCAACAGCAACTTTGGCTATAGGTCAGATCTCAACGCCACAGCCTAGTCCTGCGGCTACAGTCACTCAGACGATCGGACTTACTGAAGTATCAGTAGAGTACTCACGTCCTGGTGTTAAAGGCCGTACGATTTTCGGTGACCTTGTTCCTCATGATAAAGTCTGGAGAACAGGTGCCAACGCAGTGACTAAAATCACTTTTAGCGACGATGTCACTGTCGAAGGAAAAGACCTTTCAGCAGGATCTTATGCGATCTTAACAAAGCCTGGCGCTAGCACTTGGGATGTACACTTCTATGCTTATGATACTGGAAGCTGGGGACGGTATGTTGAGAAAACTCCCGTAGCGGTTGTCACAGTACAATCCGCTAGTCTACCAGGTGGATTAAAAATGGAAAACTTTGCCATCCTTTTTGATCAACTTACTAACAATGGTGGCACTCTTGAGATGGTCTGGGATGGTACTATCGTACCTGTATCTATCGGTGTGAAAACTCACGCATCTGTCATGGCTGATATCGATAAGACCCTTGCAGGTCCTACGGCTAATGACTACTACACAGCTGGATCATATCTTTTAGATGCTGATCAAGATCTAGACAAGGCATTGATGTATGTACAGAAGGCCACTCATGGAGACAATCCAAGATTTTGGCAAGTAAGAAGAGAAGCACTTATCCTCGGCAAACTAGGAAGAAAAGCAGAAGCTGTAGCTGCTGCTAAAAAATCTCTAGAACTAGCTAAAGAAGCTGGTAACGAAGATTATGTTAGACTCAACGAAAAGTCTATCAAAGAGTGGTCTATGTAAGACTGACGTATCTTTGAAGTAATAATATGCCTCGACTTTCTTAAAGTCGGGGCTTTTTTATCTCATATCAGACTGACGAGTCTTTCTAGATGGGCCTTATCGATATCATCAAAACTCGCTTTTTCTGTACTATCAAGGTCGAGAACGGAAGTCACCTCTCCTTCAGAGTTGATGACTGGCACAACGATCTCTGACTGACTATTAGGATCACAGGCGATGTGTTCTGTTCCTTGCTCTAGAGCATGACAATCCTCGATCAATTGAGTTGCCTTAGTAGCTGCAGCCTTCCCACAGACTCCCTTGCCAAGATCTATATAGATA
>CAYYBR010000172.1:0-9155 GCA_964470035.1 uncultured Saprospiraceae bacterium | reverse complement strand
GTATATATCCACCTCTCTAGGGTTAACCCTAGGGTGGCTCAGAACGGAATATTAGAGTTTAGTAATCTGATGGCACATAGAACACCTTTTATACTGATAATATTATGCTGTTTGTCGATTGGCTATTTAAATGCCCAAGTGAGAGAACCAAGCTATTCTGACCAGTTAAGGGGTATCAATGAGCGTATAAGAAAGAGCCTGGAAACCGATGATTATAGTGCTTCAGCTGAGGCTTACTATGATAGGGCAATACACAATTTTAAAGTACATCTCAAAAATCAAGATGTAATCGACGACCTCATCTCAAGTGCACGTATATATCGAAGAATAAGAGATGATGACGGCTTTTATAAGGCAAGGATGGCCCTCGCAGATTTCTATGTAAGAGAAGAAATCTTTCTGAATGATGCGCTCGACCTGACAACAGAAGCGCATCAATACTATGTGAAGAACAACAAGGAGTATGAATCCGCCATCAGTGTTACTCAACTCGGTGAAGTATATAAAAAGAGACTGGACTACGAAAAAGCTATCGACCATGTCGACCAGGGTCTAAAGGCATCTATCGCACTTGGAGATGTGGAGATGGAGTTAAACAATAGGTTATTGATAGCGCAGTTGTTTAGCAACCTTGGTAATGTAGAGAATGTCCTAGAGCAAGGAGAATACATTATCAAAAAGGAAGAAGAGCTCGGCCTAGATCAGGTATCTTCAGAGGTGTTCTACTTATTGGGATCTACTTTGATATTAGATGATCAGCCAAGGAGAGCCAAAGATTTTCTGAAAAAATCAATAGAGAAGAACGGGGATATCAATGACCTTGCGTACCAAAGTAACTCTCTACTAGCCAAAACTTACTATAGCCTAGATAGCATCAACTTAGCCTTTAAGCATATGTCTATCGCTAATGAAATTACATCAGAACTTTATAACCAAGAAAAGTACGCTCTCGCAAATGTCTCAGCAGTGAAGTATCAGTCCTTTGAGAAAGAGAGAGTGATCAGAGAACTCAGAGAAGATAATGAACTCACTGTTTTTAAGTTGAACCAGAGGACAAGATGGATTCTTATCATTTCGATTATCGCACTACTTAGCTCTCTAGTAATCTATAATTACTTCAGGTCTCAACGACATAGATTCAGGATAGAGAGACTGCTTGGCAAGCAAAAGGAAGAGATAGCCCAACAAAAGATTAATGAATTAGAAAGCTCTCTAAAGATAGAGAACCTTCAGTCTATGGTGCTGGGACAGGAGGCAGAGCGCACTCGGATAGCTCAAGATCTGCATGACAGTTTGGGCGGTTCTTTATCTACTCTCAAGCTTCAGTATGATGCTCTTCAGCTAGATCATGATGAACTTACAGTGGATAGCGCCTACAATAAGATCATGGGCATGATAGATGATGCTTGTACAGAAGTGCGTGATATCGCTAGAAACCTTAAACCTATTGCTCTAGAGAAATTAGGCCTTACTGCTGCGCTCAATGATCTCATCAATAGATATTCTGTAAGAGATGTGATGGAGATAAGTCTGCATACTCATCAGATAGATGGTGTGCTTAGCAAGGAAGCTAAGTTGCATGTCTATCGTATCATACAAGAATTACTCAATAATGCTATAAAGCACGCTGACGCATCCGAGATAGATGTACAGTTGAATAAAATAGATGGCACTCTTCTAATTATGGTAGAAGATAATGGGAATGGATTCGATCATGAAAATGCCAAGCTGGGCTTAGGGTTGGGAAATCTCCAATCTCGAGTAAATGTCCTTCGTGGAGAAATGGAAATCGACTCATCTCATGAGCGGGGTACTTCTGTCACTGTACATATACCACTTAACACGGTTGATTTTGCAGCTGCTGGTTAACCCTCAGTGTTTTTAAGGATTTACCATAATCATCTTAAGCTTATCGTCCTTTAACTTTATGGTATCCTAAGGGGGTCAAACGAAAAGACTCTCTTGAGATATAAAATTGAATAAGATGAAATTTGAATTTCATCAAGGTTCAAAAAGTTGAACCACAATAATTCAGCCAAGGTGATTAAGAATGACCGTCTTTCAGCAGTGCCTTTTATATTTCTTATCGTAGGCCGTTGGAAGACGGTTTTCTGTTTCAGGAAAGTTGAGCGATCACATCTAGCTTGGCCTTTACCTTTTGGCCAAGTTTGACTTTGTAGGCAGTTCCTACGGGTAAATATATGTCAACTCGAGAGCCGAATTTTATAAATCCCATCTCACCTCCCACATCAACCTGGTCACCAGGTTGAGTATAGTTAACTATTCTTCTTGCGAGTGCACCGGCTATTTGACGAACTAGAATCTCACTACTTCCTTTTTTATAAACAGTGGTGTGTCTTTCGTTTTCTGTTGAAGATTTAGGATGCCAAGCAACAAGGTATTTGCCAGAATGATATTTTGAAAGTACTACTTCTCCTGACATTGGATGATGGTTGCTATGTACGTTGAGCGGAGACATAAAAATAGAAATCATCAATCGCTCATCTTCAAAATATTCGGTTTCAATTGTATCTTCTATAACCACGACCTTGCCATCAGCGGGTGCGATAATAAGGCCATCGCTATCCTGCCGTACCTGTCTATCAGGATATCTGAAAAATTGTAAAACTATCACAAGTAGAAAAAGTGAGATAGTGATTATTATATAAGTTACTATCCCAGCTCCGGATAATCGGTATGATGTACCCACAAGCAGTATGCAGGTTATCAAAGTAATTATGATAGTCGCCTTTCCTTCTCGATGCAAAGTCATGATATGAAGAGATAATGATATAAGATAACAAATGGCATAGCAAAAATAAAACTGTCTAGTCGATCAAGAAATCCTCCATGGCCCATCATTAGACTTCCACTATCTTTTATGCCAAGGCTACGCTTCCATGAAGATTCGAATAGGTCGCCATAAGTACCTGCGATCCAGACAATCAAAGAAAGTACTAACCAACTGTACATCTCATATCCACCTATCAGATGAGACAGCTATAGATATTAAGATCCCTACGACGCCTCCTCCTATACAGCCTTCCCACGATTTGTTAGGAGAAACAGACTCGAAGAGTTTTCTTTTTCCTATCGCTTTGCCAACAAAATATGCGCCTGCATCATTGAGCCAAAGTATGATAAAGGTGCCAAGTATAATTAAGTTAGAACTTGCTTCAGTATTTATAAAAATAAAAGTAAGTACAAAAGGAATGATAATATACCCAATCGTAGAAAGAGCGATAGGTGTTTTTGCAATTATGGACTGCTTCTGAGCTATGAGATAAAAAGTGCCTAGGAGTATGATAGTGACAGCTATAAGTGATAGCAATAAAAGTGGAAACTCTGCAGGAAGTAGAGATGAGTTTACAAAGGCAGCTGCACCTATGCCTCCTCCTAAAAGATAGATTTTTGAACTTCCTGTTTTAGCCGTGACATGTATAAATTCATATAGGCAGAACAGAAAAAAGACTAATAGAAGGAGTAATGTTGTTAATCGACCATATAAACATGCTCCGCCTATCACGAGCACATAGAGTATGCCAACGGGCACTCTTGATCTAAGGTCGGGATTCAACTTCACCTGTCGGTCGATTTGCTGCGATATAAAAGAGGGAAGTAGTGATAATAGCGGAAATGATCGCGAAATAAATAGGCTGATCAGGTAACTGATCTATATCGGTTAGTTCGCCTTGTTGCATGCTGAAGTAAGCACCTATCACCTGTAGTCCATTATTTGCTAGATGTAATAGGATCGGTACCCAGATAGACTTAGTATAGTAATAAGAATAACCTAATAACAAACCTAAAAATGTTAAAGGAAGAAATCTTGATAACTGCATATGAAACAACCCGAATAGAAGAGACGCCACAATTATGCCAATATGTGGTGATGAAGTGTGAGCAACTAGATAACGCTGTACAATTCCTCTGAATAACAGTTCTTCACCGACAGCTGCTGATATTCCAATAAGAAGAATGGAAAGAAAGAACTCTGAAAAGCTCTCCATCTTTAAAGTTTGTTCTATGAGCCATGTAGAGTTGTCCTGAGTACTTGTCATCCATTCTGCAAGGGGTATTGCATTATTCCAGATAGCAAGTCGTGCAATTAAAGGATATGAGCATAGTATGACCATGCTCCATAATAGTAGACTTCCAATTTTAGAAAACTTATTGGTTTCAAAAAATTGGAATGCACTCTCTTTTCGATAGAGTTGTACAAAGGCAATACTGGGAGCTAGAAATAGCATCAAATGACTCATCAGGGCACCAAGTCTCAATGAGTTTCTTTGAGACAGATCAAGGGTTTGTGAAGGCCCAAGATTTAGAATATCTACATCGCTGGACGTCAATATTATTTCCATCAAGGTTTGGCCTATAAATAGACCTCCTATGATAAAGGCCAATAGAATAACCAATGACCTTACTGGTTCTTCGAAAGGTTGCTTGTCTTCAGCTACCTCAAATTGATCTAGCAAGTCAGTTATCTATTAATGACTAATTTTTTAGTGAGTGCGTCAGTTCTATCGAAGATGACATTTATAAAGTATACACCGGCGCTGAGTTCACTTACGTCATATGTCTCTTGGATTCTACCCAAAGATGTAGGTAAATTATCTGTAATCAATCTACGGCCAGATACATCTGTGATAGTGAGTTGTATAGATTCTGCAGGTCCAGTGAGTTGTAGATTAACAGAAACCTTATCAAAAGCTGGATTAGGTGCAACTGTAAAGTCTCCTTCTATAATGAAGTCTTCTACATCTACACTTTCATCTTGAATAATCAAATTATCAATTGCCCATCCCCAACCTACAGCAAAAGGATCTGAGAAGAGTCTAAACCTGATTAATATAGTATCTCCGGTTGCAAAATCTCCAGATTCTTGTAGATCAACTGATCGTGTTTTGAATAATGAGGGAGTACCTCTAGTATTTGAATCCTGGCTATTGGCTGGGACACCATTATTGTATGCTCTTTCCCAGTCAGGGTCATCAGAACTATCATAACCATCAAAAAAAGGAATCCACATATCTGTGCCTAGACGACGACCTTCGACAACCACAAAATCAAAGAAATTAGTATTGCCAAATCTGACACCTGGAACACCCGGTTCAACAAGGACTATCTCATCATACTCCATGTTTGCATTTTCTGGCTCACGGATGATGATAGGTTGTAATAGTTCATAAACTAAGTTGAGCGTTCGATTTTGACCAGCTCCATCATATGGATGATCACTATGGATCGCTTCATCGCTAAAGCCAATTGGTTCGATAATTGAGAATCCAGGGCCTTCAAAATCTTCTGAAGCTATATTAAAATCATTCGTATAAATCTCTACTCCTTGTCTTACATCCTCGATAGCTACTCGGTGAAATCCTGAGGCTGGTATGGATACAGAATTTGTACTATTGGCATTATCAGAAGATACAATTTGATACTCTATCACATCTTCGAGATTGATGGCAGGAAGTGGGATGTCCCCTATATACCTGTCATCTTCAAACAAATCTTCAGTATCTAATACCATGTCTATTGGAGGTTGATCTACTCCATTAAGTCTCCACTGTATTATAATTTCATTTAAACCAGTATAATCGTCTGAAGTATTAGCGAACAAGGGGATAGCTCGATCCGATACGAATATGCTTGGCAGTAATTCATGTGTGAGTTCAGGAGCGACTAGATCCGGACCTGAATTGTAAACATGAACAATCTGAACTCCAGTAAATAGAATTCCAGGATTAGAAAACCTCATCCCTCGGTTGTCCGTAGCTTCTATAAAGTAGTTAAATCTAGTTGTTTCGGTGGGCGCTGGAATTACAGCTTCCCATATATTCCCTTCAACTAGTGAGAATAATACTCGGTTATTATCAAGTGTAAAGCCATCACTACTATAATTAAAAAAGATAGTATCACCAGGTATGCCGACGTCACTAGTCACTTCGATTCTTACGGTAAAATCTTCTAGTCTCGTTTCGATCGTTGGGTCGACAGGATCATGCTCTAGGTAGGTATAGGCCCAACCGATATCCAGCATGATTTCTTCCGCAAGACCTGCACCTCTTTCTACCTCACCCCTCGCACTATTTGGGGTCATGAGTGAACTCTCAGTATTATTGAAGGTATTCTCATCCAAATGAGAGATACTGGATCCTGGCTGAAAAATAGTTGGTGCAAACAATCTTGCGCGACCTCCAGTCTCAAGGTCAAAAAATAGATCATTGCCTTGAAAATGGCTTAAAAGCTCTTGGGTACCATTTGGAATGAGAGCGGTACTATCCATGGCTGTATTCTCCATAAAAACATTGAATACTGAAGTTCCCACCAGATTAGTGTCCTCATCTCTAAAAAATTGGGCGGCTACGTCACCGTCAACATTGGAAAAGGCAAAAAAGCCAATACCGTGATAGATTTCATGCAAGATAGTAGAGGGAAAATCTAATCTATCGCCTACTTCTTCTGGAGTCTCACAATCAAAACACCAATCGATTTCAGAATTGACACCGACTATTATATCTGGTTGTCCAGGTATATTGAGCTCCTGTCTTGTTATTTTTTCAGCTAATGACACAGGATAGAATGTCGAGAATCGATTATAGATCGGATCTGTACTAACGACGAAAGATTCTGGTGAAGCTGCAGCTAGAGTATTGTCCGTGGCTCCCCCCCAATTTAATCGCACTATCACAGGGATAGGTGAAGAAAAAGAGTTATTCAGTATGGGTATTACGACATCCCTTACAGCTCTTTGGGCTGCCACTGGAAAGGCAGCATTAAACTGTGCTTCAAATGGATTTTGAAGCTCCTTGTAAGGACTTTTCTTATTTGAAGGTGGTACAAAGTGAGTGCTGTGCTCATCTCCAGCTGGACAAATAGGTGAGGTTACAGTACTTATACTTGGGAAGTCTTTTTCAACAGATTTGCTTTGGCCATATATTTGCGTAAGCGCTATAGACAAACCAACAAATAGTAGTAATCGTAGTGTCATATCCTAGTTTATTGTCAACATAACGTATGAAGACGAAGTTAAGCGTAAATATCAATAAGATTGCCCTTATTCGTAATGCAAGAGACGGTAATCTCCCTGATTTAATCAGATTTGCTCAGGACTGCGAGAGTTATGGAGCTGATGGCATAACCGTACACCCAAGACCAGACCAACGTCACATAAGGTACAGCGATCTGTCAAAGCTCAAAGAAGTTAACACTACTGAATTCAATATCGAGGGGTATCCTTCTGAGACATTTCTGAACCATGTACTTCTAGTTGCACCAGATCAATGTACTTTGGTTCCGGACCCTCCTGGTGTATTAACATCTGATCAGGGGTGGGATATTGGTAAAGACCGAAAGATATTAATCGAGTCTATCACACGACTCCAAGAAGAGGGCATACGTGTTTCGCTTTTTGTTGATGCCCTTCCGGAAATGATTATTGGGGCTAAAGACGTAGGTGCCGATCGTATAGAACTATATACGGGAGACTATGCAAAAGATCCAAAAAATGAGATAGCAGCCCATGTAGCATGCTCAGAAAAAGCCTTTGACATAGGCCTCGGTGTTAATGCAGGTCACGACCTTAACCTTCAAAACCTGGAGTACTACGCAGGATCATTGCCTTATCTGGACGAAGTTTCGATCGGTCATGCGCTGGTTTCTGATGCGCTATACTATGGCATATCTAATACGATCGGCATGTATAAGAGATTACTGAAGTAGCCACATGGAGTGCAGATCAATGTGGTAAAATCTCTTCCATCTGTTCTTAAGTGAAGCATCACAAAATAAAGTATGGTTAGGTCGCCGTTCGACAATATCTATTAACATAGTCTTAAGATTCAGGCAGCGAATAGGCGATCTTCTACGTATTTTTTGCAGCGTATGTTAAACATAAAGTTAAATTTGCGCATTCAGGGTAGCCGTTAGGGCCGCCCTTCACATGAAAATCTAATTGTAATTCAGGCCTCTTTTTGGCCTATAAGCTTTTAATTTATTTATCTAAACAGAAAATAGTATGAAGAGACTTTCACTACTTCTTTGTGTATTTTTCATGTCAGTAGGCATGATGATGGCACAACGCACTGTCACTGGTGTGGTTGCTGATGGAAGCGGAGAACCGCTCATCGGTGCTAACGTACTTGTCAAAGGGACGACACTTGGTACGATCACTGACATTGATGGTAGCTTCTCACTTGACGTACCAGACGGATCAAACACCCTCGTAATGAGTTTTACAGGGTATGAGACTCAGGAGATGGACATTACAGGACTGAGTTCTGTAGATGTTGTACTCGCTGAGGGACAACTTCTTGATGAAGTCGTTGTAACTGGTCTAGGTATCAAGAAAGAGAAAAAAGCACTGGGATACGGTGTATCTACTATCGCCCCTGCGCAACTCGAAAATCGAGGAGATGCAGATGTAACACGTGTATTACGTGGTAAGACAACTGGTGTTGATATTACTTCTACTTCAGGACTAGCAGGTTCTGGTACAAGTATCATCATCAGAGGTTACTCATCCATCACTGGATCGAATCAACCTTTATTCGTTGTAGATGGTGTTCCATTTAACACGAGCACCAATGTTGCTGGAGCTGTTACGGGCGAGAACTTTGTTTCTGGTTCGGCTTCGCAGTCCAGTAGATTCTTAGATCTCGATCCTAACAATATCGCGGAGATAAGTATCCTCAAAGGTCTTAGTGCGACAGTTCTCTATGGAGAGCAAGGTCGTAATGGTGTTGTACTTGTGACAACAAAGACAGGTGATATCGATCCTGATAAGGACAAAGGATTTGAGATAAGTGTATCTCAAGGTGTATTCCAGACTGAAGCAGCTAACCTTCCTGAGTACCAAAATACTTTCGGAAATGGTTTCTCAGGTAGTTTTGGATGGTTCTTCTCTAACTGGGGCCCAGCTTTTGATAACCTTGATCCTAACTTCTACGGAAGTAGTTTCGCAGGTGTTGAAAATGGACGTGTACAGCTAGTTCACCCATACCTCACAGGTCGTGGATTTGCTTCTGAGCACCCTAGTCAGACATTTGATACATACTCCTATGAGCCATATGAGAGTGTTGAGAACTTTTTCCAATCAGGTTTAAGCTCAAACACAAGTATCAATATCTCTAAAAATCTTGGTAACAATGGAC
>CAYYBR010000171.1:0-9205 GCA_964470035.1 uncultured Saprospiraceae bacterium | reverse complement strand
GCCCAAGACTTATGATAGATCTCTGCATATCTGTTTTGCTCTTTTTTAGCCCAGAATGACCAGGTGCGATCATTGGCTGTCTTCGCAGATTTATCGATGACGATCACATTCAAGTGAGCGTACTCAGGTTCTGAGAGTCTGACTGCCAAACTTAACCCTGCCAGTCCTCCTCCACATATGATGATATCCGCTTGATCAGTTTTCACACAATCAAAATTGACGAAAAAAAACTACGATATCCTAAACTGTCCAACGCAATTCACACAACTTTGCGAATTCATGATCGAAAGAACTTACCAAGAAACCATAGACTACCTGTATGCTCTTGTGCCGGCCTATCAGAAGATAGGAAGTACAGCGCTGAAGCTTAATCTAGACAACATCATCCAGCTCTGCTCGCACCTTGGGCATCCTCAAGATACTTATCCATCTGTGCACATAGCAGGTACTAATGGCAAAGGTACCACTGCTCATATGATCTCAGCCATACTACAAGAGGCTGGTTATAGCGTTGGACTTTATACCTCTCCTCATTATGCAGACTTTCGCGAGCGAATAAAGGTGAATGGCAAGATGATCAAGGAAAAGCAGGTCATCAAATTCATCGAAAACCATGAAGACTTGATTAAAAAGGTGGAGCCTTCATTTTTTGAGGTTACCGTGGCCATGGCATTTGATTACTTTTCTAAGAAGGATGTCGACTTTGCTATTATAGAAACAGGCCTAGGAGGAAGATTAGATAGTACTAACATCCTCTTACCTACACTTTCGGTGATCACCCATATCAGTTTAGACCATCAGGCTACATTGGGGGCCGATGTATATACTATCTCTGCAGAGAAGGCGGGCATAATCAAATATGGTGTGCCAGTAGTCATCGGCAAGTATCAGGCTTCTTGTGATCACATCTTTATGAAGAAGGCTGAAGAAATGGAGGCAAGATGGAGTTTTGCATCGCTAGAAGTGGAGACCAAAATGGGAGAGAGCTCAGCTGAGTTAGTGACAAAAGATGCGGCATATACGATCGAAGGAGAAATATCAGAACCTTTCTTCCTTGAAAATGCAATCACAGCTGTCAGAGCGGTTGAAACACTATCGCATGATGAAGATATCAAGGTGTCGAGTCAAAACATGACTGATGGACTCCAGAAATACAAAACATTGACCTCTTATATCGGCCGATGGACGATACATCAGGACTCACCACAGGTTATATCTGATAGTGCTCATAATGTAGATGCCTTTCGATCTATACTAGCACACTTGGAGCAGCTCTCATATGATCGACTGCACATTATTCTAGGATTTGTAAAAGGCAAAGACATAGAGCAAATGCTTCACCTATTAGATCATCGACATCAATACTACCTCACAAAAGCAAGCCCAGAACGGAGTATGGATGTCGACGATTTATCCAGTTTTGCCACTTCTATAGGTCTGACTCATACTAGCCATCAATCACTAGAAGCAGCCTTGTCAGCCGCTATGAATGAGGCTACAGACGGAGATATCATATACGTTGGAGGAAGTTCTTATCTCGTAGGAGATCTCTTAAATCACTATAAAAACTAATTAAAAAAGGGCCACTACAATGTATGTAGTAGCCCTCAATATATTTTTAGTGTGAAGTCTAGTTCGGTACGTTATCCGGATTAAGCAGATCATAAAACTGATCCAACTTCGGTAGGATGATGATCCTAGTTCTTCTGTTGAGTGACCTTCCTTCATCAGTAGCATTACTTGCGATAGCGTTGTACTCTCCTCTACCTGCAGCTATCAATCTATCTGGATTGATACCGTAGTCATTCTGAAGTACTCTTACTACAGAAGTAGCTCTCTTGACACTCAAGTCCCAGTTATCCTCAAAGCATGCTCGCTTGATCGGTCGATTATCTGTATATCCTTCTACCATAACTTCTAGATCGTCTCTTCCCTCTACGATCAAAGCGATCTTGGCAAGTACCTCTTTTGCTCTTGGAGTTAGCAAGGAACTACCACTTTGATACACCATCTTGTCAGAAAGGTTGATAAAGACAACTGTCTTATCCACTTCGACTTCGATATCTTGATCCGCGATCCCTTGGCTCAAGGTGCTTTTCAGATTAACAGACAACGCAAGATTTATGGAGTCGGCTTTTGTTTTAGCCGCTTGTAAGAGCCTGATATACTGGTCTCTTTGTTCTAGCTGTCCAAGTGTTCTATTGATATTATCATTAGCAGATTGAGATAGGACGGTAAGTCCTTCTACCTGTTTTATCTGAGTTTGTCTTTGATTTTTAAGGTCCTCTATCTGCGCTCTAAGGTCGGTGATCTGGCCATCTCTATTGTCGATTTGGCCTTGAAGGTTTTGTATATTACTTCTAAGTTGTTGCTTATCAGCTTCGCACTGATCGACAAGTGCCATCTGTGCAGTAAGATCTTCGCCACACTTTGCAAGGTCTCTCTGAGCTTGATCATAATCGACCTGAAGTGCTTCAAGAGCCTTTTTACTTGTACATGAAGTAGTTATTAGCGTGAATAAGGCAACCCACATCAAAAGGTAGTTCATTCTCATCTTTGGACTTTTAGTTTGATTCGTATTATTATAAGATTACGCCAATATTACAGAAAAAAATAGTGATCCTGTATAGTGAACTATACCCAATTGTTCAGGATTCGGTTATGTCAGCTACATTACACTCATAATTAATGGAAATACAGTCATAAGGGACATTCTATACAGGTTTTTAAAGCTGGATTGTCTAAACTATCTTCGTATTATATATTTTGATAATATGTCAAAAATCAAAGTCGCGATTCTTTATGGAGGAAGATCCACTGAGCATGAGATATCACTGCTCTCGGCCCAGCATATATACAAATCCTTAGATTCTGAAAAATATGAAGCCGTACTGATAGGTATCGACAAGTCAGGTCGATGGTTCTATCAGGAGGACAGTCTTCGGTTGATGCATCATGATGATCCCGCTCAGATCTCATTGAGCAACACAACTAACGAAGTCCTCTTTTCTCAAAATACCGATGATCACTATCTCTTACCCACATCAAAAACAGATAGTCGGTTAGATATAGATGTGCTCTTCCCGGTACTACACGGCAGTTATGGTGAAGACGGTAGTATACAAGGGCTAGCTAGGATGGCCAATGTCCCTTGTGTTGGTCCTGGTACGCTAGGGTCTGCAGTGGGTATGGATAAAGAAGTGATGAAGCGGCTTTTAAGAGATGCTGGTATCAAGAGCGCTCCATGGGTGACGATCCGGAGGAGAGATATCGATAAGATCGATATCGACATGATCGTCGATCAGCTTGGTGAAGATGTCTTCGTCAAACCTGTAAATCTTGGATCGTCCGTAGGTATCTCACACGTTAAGTCAAGTGATCAACTTGCAGAGGCTATCCAATTTGCATTTAAGTTTGATCACAAGGTGATCATCGAGCAGCGTATACATGGTAGGGAGATCGAATGTGCTGTCTTAGGCAATGACAACCCTATGGCTTCTGTCCCAGGCGAAGTAATCCCCAAAGATGGTTTCTACTCTTATGAAGCGAAGTATATAGATGAGCATGGTGCTACTCTTGTAGCTCCTGCTGATCTATCAGAAAGCGAAGTAGCTAAGATCAAAGAACTCTCTATACGCACTTTCACACTTCTAGAGTGCTACGGCCTAGCAAGGGTAGATATGTTTTTGACTATAGAAGGAGAGTTATACATCAATGAGATCAATACCCTACCCGGTTTCACTAGTATCTCTATGTTCCCTACTTTGTGGGAGCTGTCTGGCATACCTCAAAAAGAACTTGTGGATCGACTCATACAACTAGCCATAGAAAAACACGATCAGGATAGCGCACTCCAGACGGAGATGTAAAAACTAAAGAGCATAAAAATCAACAGAGCATGAAATACTCAACAATTATATCATCAGTCATATTAATCCTGTGCTTCGCTTGTAATCAACCGAGCACAACCTCTACACCATCTCCAGAAAATGAGCCTCCTAAGTTTCAAAACAAAGGTCATGAGCTGGTATATAACACCGTTCAAAAGACAGGTGACTATCAAGATCTCCTAGATAGAAAAGACGTGACATATACCTATACCTATAAGACACCTGATGGCAAGATGGACCAATCTAACGAGAAGTACATCATCGACGGAGAGTTGTCTTATGGTCAGTACATACAACACGAAAGAACCTTAGCCGATCTCGAGGGTGTGATAGAACAAGGATACGACGGCCAGGGATTCTGGTTAAAGCATAATGGAAAAGAGGTCAGTGATACTACGGCCCTAAAGAGGGTGGCATTTAATAGGCCCACTAATTTTTACTGGTTTGCCATGTTTCCAAAGTTATTAGATCCAGGTCTCTTATATGAGCACAAAGGTGAAGCCGTATTTGATGGTCAAAAATATGATGTGGTCGATGTCACCTTTGATCCCAATGATCCCAAACCAAGAGACATCTACCAATTACATATCAATCAAAGTACTGGACTTGCCGATCAGTTTTTATTTACGGTGGCGGATTTTGGTTTGATGGATACGCCACTTCTCATGCAAGTGAAGTACGAAGAAGTGGATGGTTTACTCATTCCTTCTAAGAGAAAGTACAAAAGGTCTACCTGGGAGGCAGATATATCTGAAGACCCTTGGACCACTGTTAGCTGGACCGATATCAAGTTCAATACAGGTCTGGATAAGGCCACCTTTATGAGATAGTGTGAAGCATGATATTATCCCTTGCGGAAATGCAGGACTGTCACCTCAGGACTCATGCCTACTCTACCGGGATATGCGAGCAGACCAAAGCCACGATTAACATATAGTCGGCGCCCTTCACTTTCGTATAGACCCATCCAATGTTTATACCGATACTGTACTGGTGACCACTTCAAGAAAGGTAGGTTTATGCCAAACTGCATACCGTGGGTGTGACCGCTGAGTGTGAGCGGTATCTTACGTCGATGGTTTTTGACATGGAGGTCCCAGTGGCTGGGATCATGTGACATGAGGATAGTAAAGGCTTCTACAGGGACATTCATCAAGGCCATATCTATGTCTCCCCTCTTCGGGAAATATTTACCATGCCCCCAGTTTTCTACGCCAGCTATATACAACCTCTCCCCGCCTATATCTATATATCGACTATCATTATTGATAAGGTCAAAACCCATGTCTTCATACTTGCGATATAGATCTTCATAGTAAGCTGGCCTTAACTCTCTTTCTCTTGGTTGACCATAGTAATCATGGTTACCGAGTACTGCATATTTACCATGAGTTGCCTTTAGACTGGCAAATAAATGGATAAATGGGTCGATCTCGTCTTTGTTTCCATTAACTAGATCTCCCGTGAAAAGTATGAGATCAGGATCTTGAGCCTTGATCAGATCAATGCCTTTTTGGACGCCCGCTACGTTATCCCATGTGCCGGCATGGATGTCGCTGATCTGTATCACTTTCAGCCCATCCAACGCCCTCGGAAGATCACTAAAAAAGACATCTTGCTCTTCAGCAACATACCTGTACTTACCGTAAGTGATCCCATAAAGCATGGCAGCCACCACCATGAGTGATACCCAAAACACAACGAGCTTTGCTATCTCCACGGATGCATCAGAAAGTAGATATGAGCTGATCACTACGACCAGTAACAATAGGAGCAATACGACCTTTTGTACCAGAGCTATGAATGACCATCCCACTAGTAGATTAGTAATGCGCGGGCGATCTATCGGTCTATTTGTCCTAGTAGCGATGGCAAGTACACCGCCTATATAACCGAGTATAGATATCCCAAGATAGGTCCATAGATATCCCTCTTGGAGTGATGATATAGATCTTACGATAGTCACTTCCAGCAACGCCAGAAGAGATAAAGGAATAATCAAGGCAACTAAGATCCTAAGCAAGAAGTGTTTGATTTCAGATGATAGCTATGATAACGGCAGGTGAGGTGATTGGTTTTTAGATTCAGGCGTATCATATGTTTTTGGGTTTCTGTGTTTCTTCGTAGAAATCCCTTTTATCTTACACATATGATAAAGTACATCTGGATATTACTCTTGATCTTGGTTATGTCATGTCAGGCTTCACAGTCCACCGAGGTTACTACTGGAGTCGCATATACGCTCGCGCAATATCGCAAGGCCCATATCTCTGATCTGTCATATGATCTATCATTTGATATCCCGAGGAGTCAAGTTGCAGATATAGGCGCGCACATCGTGATTTCCTTTGTGCTTTACGATAACAGTGAGGACTTACAGATAGATTTTAAAGAAGAAAGAGAACACATCCTAGATTTGGTCGTCAATGGAGAAAAAACAACCATCGACTTCAGATCAGAACACATCGTCATCCCAAAAGCCAAATTAGCCGAGGGCCAAAACCACATAGCTATCGACTTCATCGCTGGTAATCAGAGCCTCAATCGCAATGAAGACTACCTTTATACGCTGTTAGTACCTGATCGAGCTCGAACGGTCTTTCCGCTCTTTGATCAACCCAATCTAAAGGCAATCTACACACTGACACTTGCGATCCCTGCGGATTGGAAAGCGCAAGCCAATGGTCCCTTAGTCCGAAGTATAGACCTCGGTGGTGAAAGAAAAAAGCTAGAATTTGGTACAACTCGACCTATCAGCAGTTACTTATTTGCATTTACAGCGGGGGCGTATGAGACAGCTACTTCTGAAGATGGCATCATGACGATGTTGTATAGAGAAACTGATCAAGAAAAAGTCAGCAGAAACATACCCGAGATATTTGAACTGCACAAGGCTTCTTTAGATTGGCTAGAAGAATACACAGAGATAGAATATCCTTTTCAGAAATTTGATTTTGCCTTGATACCGTCATTTCAGTATGGAGGTATGGAGCACGTGGGAGCTATCTTCTATAATGAACGCTCACTCATGCTCGATGAAGGAGCAAGTATCAATCGCCAACTGCGTCGCGGCTCGCTCATCGCACATGAGACAGCTCACATGTGGTTTGGGGATTTGGTGACTATGGATTGGTTTGATGATGTATGGCTCAAGGAAGTCTTTGCTAATTTCATGGCTGCCAAGATTGTTAACCCGTCTTTTCCTGAGGTGAATCACGATCTGCGATTCCTACTGGCGCACTATCCGACCGCCTATGGTATAGATCGCTCGAGAGGAAGTCATCCCATCCAACAAGACCTCCCCAATCTCAATAATGCTGGCACCCTCTATGGCGGCATCATCTATCAAAAAGCACCCATCGTCATGCGGATGTTAGAGAGACTGATCGGGCCATCTTTGTTTCAAGAAGGACTGCAAGAATATCTCGATGTCTATAGCTTCGATAATGCCACTTGGGATAACCTCATCGACATCATGCAAAAAAGGACGGACGTCGATCTTAATCAATGGAATACTGACTGGGTCAAGAGTCCTGGTATGCCAGTCGTAGACATCACCAAGAAGACTGATGAATCTTCTACCGCTTATCACTATCAAATCTCCGGAGAAGGTCATCTCTGGCCACAAAAGATAGCTGTAGCCAGTGGCTCATACAGCGATAAAGACATACAAGAGCTATCTATACAATCCGCGGCATCTACCTTCAGAACAGATGCTGATGAAAGCCTTGTCTTTGCTAATTACAAAGGGGAAGGATATGGCTACTTCAAACTACCGATAGAAGACATCTCTCCACTTGTCGCGCAGATCAATAACATCAGCGACGATCAAGAAAGAGCAGGTCAGTGGATATCTCTATGGGAAGAGTTACTTCATGGCCGAATACCAAAAGAAGAGTATATCGAACAACTGCTAGTAGGTATAGCACATGAAAAAAATCCTCTCGTCCTCAACTACATATCGTCTCATGTACAGTCCTTATACTGGGGCATCAGACCTTATGAGACTAGAGACCAACTCGCACCAAGATTAGAGAGTATCATCTGGGATCGCTTAAGTTCCGAGCAGGATAATTCTATCAAGAGTAACTTATACAACCTATATGTGTCTATAGCTAACTCCGAGAACGGTCGTACAAATCTGGTAAGACTTTGGCAAGGAAGCGCAGATGAGATCCAACTTCCACTCTCAGATAGGGATAAAGAAAATCTCGTATATGCTATCAGTGTCAGAGATGTAGAAGGCGGTGCAGATATCTATGAAGAACAACTAGAAAGCACATCCAATCCAGACGATAAGAAGCGGATGACTTTTATAAAGCCTGCATTATCATCAAACTCTGAGGCGAGAGCTAGTTTTTTTAACTCCTTAAAAGATAAAGAAAATCGGAGTCAAGAGAGATGGGTACTGAGCGCTTTAACCTATCTACATCATCCACTACGTCAAGAGAGTGCTAAGGACTTTGTCCTACCGTCATTAGAATTATTGGAAGAGATACAGACTACAGGTGATATCTTTTTTCCCAAGCGATGGTTGGATAACACTTTGGGGGCTTATAGAGATAGTGCTACTCAAAATGTAGTGCAAACTTTTTTATCGGACCATCCAGATCTATCTAGTAACCTTCAAAACAAAATCCATCAGGCGGCAGATATGTTGATGCGAGCGGATGGGGTTCAATAGGTTGCTGGGTTTAATAGGTTTTAGATGTTTTATGGGTTTAATAGGTTCTATGGTTTTATACGTTTAATCGGTTTTAGAACGATTTGGTTGATCAGTCGTTTTATTGGTTTAATCAGAAGCGCACACATGAAAAATATATTTGCATATCTGTTGATCAGTATTCTACTTTGCTGGTCGGTAGTACCATCGGCTGCCCAAGTCACCTTTACTGATGTATCTGATACGCATCTTCCACCGTCGGTACTTGCACCACTCAATACGATGGATGCACGTGTAGTCGACCTAGATAATGACGGAGACCTTGACATCGTATTAGCTATCGAGTTTCTGAAGAATGTCATCTTACTCAATGATGGTAGTGGAAAATTTGAAGATGGTTCAGCTATGCTTCCCGATAAGGCAGCCACGATATCACCAGCTCCCTATAGGTACTATCCATATCATGATAGTGAAGATGTAGCTGTAGGCGACTTTGATCAAGATGGAATGATCGAGATCATCATCGTCACAGAAGATGATGAGACAAATGAATACTATGAGATGACGCATGACGGCAGCTATAAAGACCTATCATCGCTCTTACCTGGTACTGGTGTCACTAATGGTCTCACTAGTGGTGATATAGACGGCG
>CAYYBR010000170.1:0-9211 GCA_964470035.1 uncultured Saprospiraceae bacterium | reverse complement strand
TTTCTATTGTTATCCTTAGTTTTGCGCATGGAAAATCTACCGCCATTCCCACCAAAAATTACTGAAGCACTTACTTTTGATGATGTACTGTTAGTACCGTCTTATAGTGAGGTGTTACCACGAGAAGTTTCTATCAAGTCTCAACTTACTAGGGATCTCAGCATCAATGTACCGATAGTTTCTGCTGCTATGGACACCGTGACGGAGTATGCCCTAGCCATAGCTATGGCACGTGTAGGAGGCATAGGCATCATCCATAAGAATATGTCAGTCGAAGCTCAAGCAGAACAAGTACGCCTAGTAAAGAGATCGGAAAGTGGTATGATCATCGATCCTGTGACACTGACTCCCAACCAATCTTTAGCTGACGCCCTGGATATGATGCGCACATATAGCATAGGTGGCATACCGGTCGTCAATGAAGAAAATAAGCTTGTGGGCATCTTAACAAATCGAGATCTTAGGTTTGAAAAAAATCTTTCGAGACTTGTCTCAGAAGTCATGACAAGTGAAAATCTCATATCGGCTCCCGAGGGCACTAATCTAGAACAAGCTCAAGATATCCTCCAAAGACATAAGATCGAAAAACTACCCGTAGTCAATGATAATAATGTCCTCATGGGCTTGATTACCTACAAGGACATCATGAAGGTTGAGAACTTTCCAGATGCCTCTAAGGATGATAGAGGGCGCTTACTAGTAGGTGCTGCCTTAGGTGTAAGTGGAGATACCTTTGATAGGATCGATGCGCTAACGAGTGTCGGTGTAGATGTTGTCATCGTAGATACAGCACATGGACACTCTAAGGGAGTGCTCGATATGATCAAGGAGATAAAAACAAAGCATCCTGATCTGCAGGTGATAGGAGGCAATGTGGCAACGGCTGATGCAGCGCAAGCTCTTATCGATCATAAGGTAGATGGTATAAAAGTAGGAGTTGGACCAGGAAGTATATGCACTACGCGTATAGTAGCTGGAGTCGGAGTACCACAGTTGACGGCCATCATGAATGCCGCATCATCCGCTCTTAAGGCAGGGGTGCCTATCATCGGCGATGGTGGTATAAGATATACTGGAGATATATCTAAGGCTATCGCTGCTGGTGCCAGTACGATTATGGCAGGGTCTCTTTTTGCAGGTACTGAAGAAGCACCCGGCGAAACAGTGATCTATGAAGGAAGAAAGTTCAAAGTATATCGTGGCATGGGATCTCTTGGTGCCATGCAAAAAGGGTCTAAGGATCGATATTTTCAAGATGCCGAAGACGATGTCAAAAAACTTGTGCCAGAGGGCATAGAAGGTCGAGTACCTTACAAGGGCACGGTGGCTGAGGTCATGGTGCAGTATACAGGAGGCTTACGGGCAAGTATGGGCTACTGCGGAGCCAAAGATATCACAAGCCTTCAGGGTTCAAACCTCGTGAAGATCACTAGTTCAGGAGTGGTAGAGAGCCATCCTCATAACATCACCATCACTAAAGAAGCGCCCAACTATCACCGACGATAGCATGACACTCAGAGAAATTTTCTCAAGTGAAGATGTGGTATCGCTTTCGCAAATGCTTCTTGGTGCCACGATCACCACACACTTTGAAGGACAGACTACCTCTGGTCGCATAGTTGAAACTGAAGCTTATCGCGCGCCTGATGACAAAGGATCTCATGCATATGATAATCGCCGCACAGCCAGAACTGAGACCGTCTTTGGAGAACCTGGGAAAGCATATATCTATCTATGCTATGGCATCCACCATATGCTCAATATTGTCACTGGACCAAAGGAAGTAGCACACGCTATATTGATCAGGGCTGTAGAACCCATATCTGGACTTGACGTCATGGCAGCTCGTAGAAAGATGAAAGCCTCCAATCCTAACCTCACTAATGGTCCAGGTAAACTAGCTCAAGCTCTCGGCATAACTACTGCTTATGATGGAGAGGATCTCTGTAACTCTGCGATCATGAGGCTTACCTTAGGTCCAACTAAGATCGACGAAGAATTAATTATCAAAAGCCCTCGTGTTGGTATCGCCTATGCCAAAGAATGCGCTCACTGGCCTTGGCGTATGCGTATCAAAAATAATCGGTGGACTTCCCTTCCTCATCATGTCTCTTATCCCGCTTAATCAATCCTTAACAATTAATAGTGTTACTTCTGCGTCTATATGCTGAGTAATTTTGTGACATATTAGCGGTATGAGACTGACATTTGTGTTGAGTTTGATGTTATTAGCACTTACTTGTAAGTGTCAGGATGAAATCATCTATGAGGATCATGTCTACCTAGATCATATCAGATCAGTGAAGTTTCATCACAATCGATTGATCACATCACAGCCTATCATAGATCTGAATTCTGACGGGCAATTACTACTGACTTTCGATGACATACTAGGCGGTGATCGCGAGTATATCTACAGGATCATCCATTGCGATAAAGATTGGAATCCTTCAGATCTCACGGAGATGGATTATCTCCTTGGTTTTAATGACGAGGAGATAAGAGACTTTAGATACTCAGCAGGTACTAAGATCGACTATACGAACTACCAGTTAGCCATCCCTAATAATGATACTGGATGGAGGATATCAGGCAATTACCTCTTAGTTGTTATCGATGAGGAGTCTGAAGAAATCGCCCTCACAAGAAGGTTTATGGTCGCCGATCGCAATGTATCTGTACAAAGCGAGATCCGAAGGTCAACACAATTAGGAAGGTTACAACTAGATCAGGAGATAGAGATCGAATTGGATAACAGAAACTTTCCGATTCAAAATCCACAGAATGAGATATTCGTGACTATCCTGCAAAATGGGCGCTGGGATAATGCACTTACTAATATCCAGCCAAGAGTTAGTCTAGGAGATCGAATCACCTTTGATCGAACTAATCGAATCAGATTTCAAGGTTTTAATGAGTTTCGAGGTGCTGACTTAAGGACCTTCCGATCCCGCGGCATCGGTGTCTATAGCATAGATATCCAAGCTGAAGAAATCAACGTCTTACTTGACCTTGATGCTAAAAGAGACAATGTGATCTACAGAAATCTCGAAGATATCAATGGTGAGTTCATCATCGAGACATTAGAATATAACAATGACGATATCCGCAGCGAATATGTCAATACTTACTTCACCTTAGAATCACGAGACCCAGTATATAATGGAGATGTCTATGTCATAGGCGACTTTACGGACTGGAAGTGTCTCGAAGAGTTCAGATTGACTTACGACGCAAAGAGAAGGATCTATCATGGTAACGGGCTTCTCAAGCAAGGCTACTATGACTATCAGTATGCTGTAAGATATGATGATGATAGAATAGATTATGAAGAATTTGAAGGAAGTCACTATGCTTCGCTCAATCGTTACCACATACTTGTCTATCGTAGATCTTTCAAAGAGCGTTATGATGAACTTATCTCTGTAGGTTCTATAGAAAGTCTTTTAGGTTTCTAGTTAAGTAGATATAAGGCTAAAGAGTTCTAGGTTAAGCCCAGTTTAGCTGAACAGAATCACAATAATTCTCTTGGATTTGTGATTTATCAAAATGTGCAAGTTATATTGAGTGGACTAAGATCCAATGATGTCTATATCCTCTATCAAAGATTGGGCAGAAGAAGACCGTCCTAGGGAGAAAATGCTCCTCAAGGGAAGTGAGTCTCTAAGCAATGCTGAGCTCATAGCTATCTTACTAGGATCAGGTTCTAAAAATGAATCTGCTGTGTCTCTGGCAAAGCGCATACTTCATGATGTAGACTCTTTAGAAGACTTAGGTAAGAAGTCGCTGGATTTCTTCACTGCGTATAAAGGCATCGGCGATGCTAAAGCAATCACCGTTGCTGCAGCTCTCGAACTTGGAAGACGAAGACAACTGAGTGAGCCAGAAAAGCGTAAGAAAATCAGCTCCAGTCAAGAAGCCTATCAACTTTTAGGTCCTCTTCTAGCTGACTTGTCACAAGAGGAATTTTGGATGGTAAGCCTTAACAGAGCAAATGTGGTCATCTCTAAAGATAGAATGAGTAAGGGAGGTGTACATGGTACTGTGGTGGATGCTAAGGTCATATTTGCGAAAGCGCTATCAAATGGTGCATCAGGATTACTCCTCTATCATAATCATCCATCAGGACAACTTGTACCAAGTAATGAAGATCGCAAAATCACTACGAAGCTCGTCGAAGCGGGAAAAGTCTTAGATATAGTTGTCCAAGATCACCTTATCATAGGAAGTGCTGGTTATTTTAGCTTTCGCGATGAAGGACTTATGTAATATGAGGTATACATGTACGGTTTTCCTTTTAGTCTGTATCGGTCTGGGTTGTACACAACCGGAGGTCGACTATATGGACCATATCAAAGACCCAGAAGTAAAGAGGGTCTTGCAAGCAGCATGTGATGCTCATGGCGGTATGGACCAATATCATATGGTGGATAGTGTAATCTATGAGAAAAGAAGTGTACTTTATCTGCCTGATGGCGGAGTAGAAAGCGACGTTACCCAACATCATGCCTATCAACTATATCCCACCTTGACAGGAAAGATCTCTTGGCAAGATTCTCTCGGAGCACATGTGATAAACTACTCTGAAGAAGATCCTCATCGCACTCTCGATGGCAAGCGCACGGATCATACACCCGATGCTGTGGCTAAAAGTTTTATGGGTAGCTACTTTGTTCTCTTCATACCATATAAGATGGCCGATCCCCAAGTTGACCTTCGCTATGAAGGTGTGACAACTATCGATGATATCGAGCATGATATCCTTGCAGCACACTATGCCCCAGAGCAACATGCTAATCACAGTACAGATGATGTATGGCGATTATATGCATCAAAGAAAGATGGTTCGATCGTAAGTAATCTCGTACATCATCCTCCGACTTTCGCCTACATCGAAAACAAAGAATACAATGACGATCATCCTTTAAGAATGAATACTTTTCGTCAAACCTGGCGGACAGATAAGGGTCGGAGTAAAGAATATCTCCGTGGAGAGTTTTGGTATTGGGATTATAGATTTGTTATGAGAGATGATAAGGAAAGGTAAGTGCTTACCTTTGTAGTTATAATCACATCTTCTGAAGTAAGTCGATATTTTTTGAAGTTCTTCTGTTACATCTTTCTTTTTTGCGCTTCACTATCCATGACTCTTTCGAGTCAATCTAGTGACTTATCGAACCTCGAAGTTTCGATACTCACATGTGGACCTGGAGATGACCTATATACACTCTTTGGTCATAGTGCATTAAGAATCAAGGATACTCGTGGTAGCAGAGATATCGTGTACAACTGGGGGACTTTTGATTTTGGAGAGCCTGGCGTCTTAAGTCAAGTCAAATTTGGTCTCAACTTTCTGACAGGGAAGTTGCCATATGTACTCGGTGATACTCCGTACAGATTATTTCAAGCAGAATATGACTACTATGGAAGGTCAGTCACAGAGCAAGTTCTTGACCTTTCATCTTCACAAAAACAGGAACTCCTAGATGCTCTGGTAATCAATCTTCAAAAAGGAAATAGAACTTATAAGTACGACTTTTACTTCGACAACTGTGTGACCAGGCCGAGAGACATGCTTGAAAAGGTATATGGTGCCGTCAGCTATCCTAATCTGGAACAACCCGAAAAAACATTTCGAGATCTTCTTCATGAAAACCTAACTAACTCTCCTTGGACAGAGTTAGGTATGGATCTCATCTTGGGCACTCAAAATGATGATATCGCTAATGAAAGAGGTCAGATGTTTCTACCTTCTTACTATCAGTCATATCTAGGGGGTGCAAAAAAGAATACCGAAAATATCGTTCTTATTGAGAACAAGCTTCTTCCTCAAGTCAGTGAGTCAAAAAGAGGATGGCTTACACCCCAGGTATTCTTTTGGGGCTTACTCATCCTAGAACTAGTCGGGTCTTTTTTATTCTATATCTCAGGTGATAGAGGCTTCCTCAAATGGTTTGACCGACTCTGGTTTCTAGCCCTTGGAGTGGCATCATTGATCATGTTGGTTATGTGGTTTGCTACCGAACACACCGTATGTTATAACAACTACAATCTGTTCTGGGCAGGACCCTGGGCATGGTTATACTTTTCAAAAGGGAAAAGTCGCGACGTTAGTCTATGGTTAACACTTGTCAGTTCAGTTTTGGTTTTACTTTGCTGGCTCATAATACCTCAAGCCTTGCCATATCTAGTGATACCTATGTGTTTGATCAGTACTATAAAGTCATTAAGACTTTTGGGCTGGTTAAGAAAGATGGATAAAGTAGTATTGAAGTTTGCTGCTTTCACCTTCATAATGATGCTTCAGACTGACGCCATCTTAGGTCAGAAAATAGATGGCATCACACTAGTTTCTCCACCACGAGAATTCCAAACTGATCCCATGCCTGCGCTTACTCAAGTGCATGCTGATTGGGTAGCTCTAGTTCCCTATGCTTTCAGTAGACAGGACAGTCCTGAAGTATACTTTAACTCTAGCACACAGTGGTGGGGAGAGCGAGTAGAAGGGATAGAAACCTCTATCCAGTATGCCAAGTCTAATAATATGAAGATCATGATCAAACCACAGGTATGGATACATGGCATGTGGGTGGGAGATGTGAATCACAAATCTGAGCAGGATTGGAAGATCTGGGAAGCCACTTATAAGAAGTACATCATGCAGTTTGTAGAGATAGCAGTGAAGCATGATGTAGAGATGGTATGCATAGGGACCGAATATCGTGTGAGTGCAGAAAAGAGGGAATCTTTCTGGAGAAGTTTGATTAGTGAAATCAGGGAGATTTATAGTGGCAAGCTCACGTATTCTGCTAACTGGGATGACTATGAAAAAGTGCCATTTTGGGATGCTCTGGATTATATAGGGATAAGTTCATACTTCCCGCTTAGCGACATGGATACTCCTCCAAAGTTGCTACTCTCTTATAGATGGGGTAAGCATGTGAAAAAGCTCAGAAAATTCAGTCGAAAATGGGATAGAAAAATTTTATTCACAGAATACGGTTATCTCTCTGTAGATGGGGCAGCAGGAAAAACCTGGAAATTAGAAAAAGTGGTGAACGACCTAGATGTGAACGAACAAGCTCAAGCTAACGGGTATGATGCTTTATTAGATGCATTTTGGGAAGAAGAATTCTGGGCCGGTGGTTTCCTATGGAAGTGGTTTCCTGAAGGTTATGGAAGAGAGGATCGCATGAAGAAAGAATATACACCCAAAGACAAAAAAGCCGCAGATGTCCTTGCTAAGTGGTATATGAAATCAGGTAGGTAATATATATGCGCTTAATCAGAAAGACAGCTGAGCTAGAAGCTTATGTGAAAAAGCTCAAAGGAGAAGGTAAGACACTCGGTTTTACGCCTACTATGGGTGCTCTTCATGACGGACATTTTCAGTTGGTTAAGAGAACCATCGATGAAAATGACATAAGTATCTGTAGCATCTTCGTTAACCCTACTCAGTTCGATCAACAATCAGATCTGGAAAAATATCCTCGTACACTAGAATCTGATAGTGCAGGTCTCGAACAAACTGGATGTCATATCCTTTATGCCCCTACCGTAGCAGAGATATATCCTGATGGTGCTGATTATGAAGTCGATGTAGATCTTGGAGGTCTTGATGAACTCATGGAAGGAGCTCATCGTCCCGGGCACTTCGAAGGTGTCGTACAAGTCGTAAAGCGACTCATAGAGGTAACCTCTTGTGACCGCTTGTATATGGGCCAGAAAGATTTTCAACAATTCACGATTATACAAAGGATGATCGATGTGCTTGAAATGCCAACAGAGCTAGTGGTATGTCCTATCATCAGGGAGGAGGATGGATTAGCCAGAAGTTCTAGAAACAGAAGACTGACAAAGGAGCACAGAGCAAAGGCTGACATACTATATAGGATGCTAGGTCAAGCGAAAGATTGGCTCGAAGAAGGACGTAGTCCTTTAGAAATATCTTACAAGGCGATGGAGTATCTGGACCTGCCAGGGTTTAGACCTGAGTATTTTGATCTTATCGATGGCCGTACACTTAAAAAAGTGAATCAGGTAGAAAATACTGACTTAGTGGTAGCATGTACTGCCGTATGGGCAGGTGAAGTAAGACTCATAGATAATATGGTACTAAAAGGAGAGCTTTAATACATGCAAGAATCCAAACTAAAAACGGCGCTCAACGTCATCATTTTTGCTGTTATAGGAGCAGCCATACTCTACTTCATGTGGCAGTCACAAGGTAGGGCCTACACTGAAGAGTGTGCGCTGAAGGATATACCAGCAGAGGATTGTTCCTTGCTTGACAAACTAGTTAGTGATTATCGCAATGCCAAGATTATATGGCTGGTAATAATATCAATATGTTTTATCGCTAGTCAATATTTGAGAGCGATCAGATGGAAGCTACTGCTAAAGCCGATGGGATATCAAATCAGTTCCTTTAATTCCTTTGCTACTTTGATGGTAGGATATTTCGCTAACCTTGGCGTACCGCGGATAGGAGAATTTGTAAGAGCGGGGTTGATAGGAAAGTATGAAAAGGTACCTGTAGAAAAGGCATTTGCAACTATAGTCGTCGAAAGGATCATAGATGTAATTATGCTGGGCTTCATGGTTGGCTTGGGCTTGCTGTTACACTACGATGTACTCTGGGGATATATAGAGACTCATGCAGGACTGAGTTCCACAACCATTATCATAGGTGGAGTTAGTCTAGTTGTTGTTGGTCTAGTCGGCCTATATATATTGAATAAGATTAGATCTATGGATGCTTCAGGCTTACCAAAGATCGCACAGAAGATCAAGGGGCTCATCGATGGATTTACAGAGGGGCTTATGGAGGTGAGAAATCTACCAAATGTTGGATTATTCATAGCTCAATCTATTGGTATCTGGATACTGTATTATCTGATGCACTACCTCTGCTTCTTTGCTTTTGAGCCTACGTCACATCTGACAGCTTCACAAGGTGTGCTGGTGTTTGACTTTGGAGCACTGGGTGTTGTTTTTCCATCACCGGGAGGTATGGGGAGTTATCACTTTATGATTAAAGAAGCGCTGGAGCTCTTTGGAGTAAACTCTGTAGATGGGTTTTCTTTTGCGATGATCTCATTTTTTACACTTACTATCTTTTGTACGATAATCATAGGATTGATAAGTCTGTTACTTCTTCCGATTGTCAACGGTCGTAGCCAAATGTCTGAAAGTCGATGAAGCCCATCTA
>CAYYBR010000169.1:0-9228 GCA_964470035.1 uncultured Saprospiraceae bacterium | reverse complement strand
TCCCTACCCTCTCTGCCTATGAAAATGTGATGGTCCCTCTAGAGCTACAAGGCAAGTCCAAGGAGGCGAAGGTGAAGGCCAAAGAGCTTCTTGAGCGTGTGGGTTTGGGTGATCGGATGACCCACTACCCCAGTCAGTTATCAGGAGGTGAGCAGCAGAGAGTGTCTCTTGCTCGCGCTTTCGCAAATACTCCAAAACTCTTATTCGCCGATGAACCTACAGGAAACCTCGATGGTGAAACTGGCCAATCGGTAGAAAGTCTTCTCTTCGAGCTCAACAGAGAACAAAACACTACCCTTGTCATCGTCACACACGATATGGAACTTGCCAACAAAGCAGGTCGGATACTTCGACTAAAGTCTGGTAAAATTGTAAAGGACGAAATCCTCGTAAGTTAGGATGGCGTCATTTGATTTTATAGCAAAGACGGCATACAGAGATAGTCGTAAAGATATCGGCAAGCTGCTGATGTTCATGGGTTCTATAGTGCTGGGAATAGCTGCGTTAGTGGCTATCAACTCCTTCAACTATAACCTCATTGATGATATAGACGAGCAAGCCGCATCGCTATTAGGTGCTGATATAGTTATCTCTGAAAATCAACCTATACCAGAGCATTTGCTGAATATCGCAGACTCACTGCCGGGAGAAAAAGCCTCTCAAAAGCAACTCCTCTCGATGGCGTATCTGCCATCAAAAGATGAGACTCAGTTTGTCGCTATCAAAGCTATCGAAGGAGGGTTTCCATTTTATGGCATACTGAAAGCAGAACCACAGTCATCTAGCGAAACTTTTAGAACGGAAAAAGCAGCTCTTGTCGATGATGGCATGATGCTCCAATACGAGCTATCAGTAGGTGACTCTATAAAATTAGGTCAGGCTACCTTCCCTATCATAGGACGACTCAAGAGTGCATTTGGTAGTACCGCTATCGGTGGTGCCTTCGCCCCGTCAGTCTATATCTCACAGGACTTCCTCGATGATACAGATCTCATCCAACCAGGAAGTTTGATAGACTACGAGTACTACTACAAGGTAGATGAAACGATAGACCCCGACGAATGGCGAGCATCGCACAGAAAACAATTTCGTGACGAAAGTATACGCATAGAAACCATAGAAGGCCGCAAGGAAAACCTAAGTGAAGCCTTTAATGGGTTAAATAACTTCCTCAATCTTGTTGCCCTTGTATCACTGCTGCTCGGATGCATAGGCGTGGCGAGTAGTGTCATGATATATGTAAAGAACAAGATACCTTCCATAGCAGTGTTTCGCTGTCTAGGCATGAAAGGCAATGAAGCTTTTATCATCTACTTCCTACAGATTTTTGTCTTAGGAGCCATCGGTGTGTTAGTTGGTGCTGTACTTGGGAGTCTTATCCAGATCTATCTGCCTATCCTTTTTAGAGACTTCTTACCTTATGAAGTAGAGATGGGCCTATCTCCTCGCGCTATGATAGAAGGATCGATCGTAGGGCTTGTGGTGACAACACTGTTTGCACTAGGTCCTCTCTTGAGTGTACGTGATGTCAGTCCTCTTCAGACGCTGCGTGTTTCGGATGAATCATCTAAACGAAGATGGGCACCACTCAACATCTTGGTTGGCATAGCCATCATCTTGAGTATCTTCTTCTTCCTTTGGAAGCTTACGGCATCTTGGAAAGATGGGGCGGTGATGACTGCCGGGTTGGCATTTGCATTTCTAGTGTTGATAGGAGTATCCAAGTTGATCACTTGGTCGGTAAGAAAGTTCTTCCCTCGATCTTGGAGCTACGTGTTCAGACAAGGGTTGTCTAATCTCTATCGACCTAACAATCAGACGCAGACCTTGATTCTATCCATAGGGCTTGGAACCGCAGTGCTTACGATGCTCTTTATCATACAAGGACTACTACTACAGAATGTCTCTTCTATGGAAGCCGGCAATCAACCAAATACCATCTTATATGGTATCGAAAAAGAACAAAAGGACGAGCTCGCAGCACTCACTAAATCTTATGACCTTCCTATCATCCAGCAAGTTCCTATCGTAACGATGCGTCTCGCCGGATGGCAAGGACGTACTAAGCAAGATTGGATGGCAGATACTTCTAGGACTGCCAGTCGCTGGTCTATCAATAGAGAAGCACGAGTATCCTTCAGAGATACCCTCAATGCAGATGAAGAAATCATCGAGGGCGAGTGGCGAGGTACAGTAGCACCTGGTGATAGTGTTTTTGTCTCAGTAGCTGACACATGGGCAACAGCTATGGACGTCGGCATCGGTGATGAACTTCTCTGGAATGTACAAGGTGCTCTTATCAAAACTTTTGTAGGAAGTATCAGGAGCATAGAATTCAGATCGATGAATACCAGGTTTTTTGTGCTGTTTCCTGCTGGTGTACTTGAGCAAGCACCACAGTTCCAGGTCCTCGTTACAAAGAGTCCCGACGCGACTACAACGGCCAAATATCGCAGAGATGTGGTGAAGGCTTTTCCTAATATCTCAGTCATCGACCTTGGCACCATACTCAATGCTCTTAATGACGTCCTGACAAAAGTCAGCTATGTCATCAAGTTCATGGCCGGATTCAGCATACTGACTGGTCTGATCGTATTGATCGCATCCCTTTTACTGAGTAAGTTTCAACGTATCAAAGAGAGTGTACTACTTAGAACTATCGGTGCACAACGCAAACAGATATTCATGATCAATGCTACTGAATATGCTGTGCTGGGATCACTGTCAGCTCTTACTGGCATCGGACTCTCTCTTATAGCGAGCTACTTCTTTGCAACTCGGACACTCGAGCTAGACTTCGATATCCAATGGATGCCTATCGTATGGGTCTTCATATTTGTAGTCGGACTAACTGTGACTATCGGATTACTCAACAGTAGAGATGTGATTAATAAGTCTCCACTGGAAGTACTGAGGAAGGAAGTTTAGAACAATACTGTGGTTAGATGGAAATATATTTCGACTTATACTTCACAATCCACCAATTCATGTGGATACCATTGCATATCAACCATCTTCTTTCTTCAACTTAACTAGATAAGCCAAGAGATCTCGGATCTCTTTTTTAGACAAGATTTCAGACATATCGGGCATGGCAGATAGAGCGTCGACACGCTCATCTATAGTACTGGTATCAACCTCTATGATCTCTCCTTTGGTGGTTTTGATCTTAAGCATATTTGCTGCCTCTTCGAGAAGGACGCCATCGATCTCAGTATCATCTTTTAGAAATAAAGAAACAACACCATATCCGGGAGCTATACGCGCACTGGGTTTGACTAGAGATGCTAGAAGTTGTTCTGGTGATAGAACATCTGCTATATGTGTGAGTGCGGGTCCTGCGATACCACCATAGTCATGCATAACGTGACATCTGATGCATTGAGCTCCACTGTGCTGCCAGAGGATTTGGTTGCCTTTATTAGAATCACCACCAGAAAGACAGTCACGATAAGAAGCGAGGACGTCATCATCAGAGGATGACTGTACGGCAGATAAGGCGCTGAGGAGGCTTGGATCATTTACGGAAGTGATAGACTCTGAAAGATCAAGGCGTACTGCTGGTTCGAGGCTTCCACCCTTCCACATATCGAGTAACTTCTGATATGTGGACCGTGTAAGCTCAGCTGGCAGTTGTGACAAAGCTGTCATCGCCGTCTGTCTCTCCTCGATAGTTCTATCAAAAATTACATTTTTGATGATCTCGAGCTTTTTGTCATCTTCTATCCCAGACTTCATAGATCCATGAAGTGCGGCAGACCGAACACTCTTCGAC
Organism: uncultured Saprospiraceae bacterium; assembly: GCA_964470035.1. GTDB lineage: Bacteria > Bacteroidota > Bacteroidia > Chitinophagales > Saprospiraceae > JAJRXG01. The sequence goes on along the minus strand of CAYYBR010000169.1, from coordinate 5,453 downwards.
TTATCTTGAAGGGCTGTAAACATAAAATCAGATAGCCCCTCCGGTTGTAACTGGACTAAGGCATCGACTATAGATTGTCGAAGTAGATTGCTGCTAGAATTCTGAAACAAATCTATCAACCGATCAGTAGCCTGTGTCATTTGGTTGGTGGCGATCACCCCGGTGAGAGCACGTTTGATCTTGCTACTCTTGTCATCTAGGAGTACCAGAGACTCCTCTAGAATATCCGTATAATCTGCTGGTGATCGACTCACTGATCCGCGATATCTTCCTGTCACGCGATCAAGTACCGAAGGATCAGTCCATACCCTAATAGTCTCTAGTGCTTCGATCCTTAGATCTCTACGATTAGAATCGTCCATAGCGTAGTCCAGCACTGCTCTCATCGCTTCTGGAGATCCTACTCTCAAGTTGGCATTGATGGCTCGTCGGATGATCACTTCGTCATCACTGAAGGTTGTAGAAGACAGTATGCGACCTAATGCAGGCAGTGCATCTGGTATAGACCAGTCATCGTTGATCCCTCTCGCCGCTTCTCTCACGACTAATAAATCTTCATCTTCCAGAAAAGCAGATATGCCCGGGTCTTCGGCTCTTCGAAGAGCTACTGTCACAGCCAAGCGCAGCGCACTGGAAGGGTGTGTAGATAGAGCTTTGAGAGCATCTGGATCGGCGACTCTTGCTAGCGCGAGGCTACCTGCGTGACGTAGGTAAGCATCCTGGTCATCGTTAGCGATCAACATCTTTATCAAACCATCTGTCGCCTCTCTATACTCCATCCTCCCGAGGGCTTCTGCTGCGAAAAACTTTACACGATCATTATCGTCTTGAAGCAAGGGTACTATCTGAGAGGCAGCTTTCTTGTACCGTATATCTCCTAGCCACTTGGCAGCTTGTGCCCGGATCTCTGCGTCTTGATCTGACAAGTGTGTGATAATCTTATCCGCATAGGAGCGATCATGCTGACGTGCCATCTGAGATAGACCGATGATGCCATGTACTCGAGTGATCTGGTCTTGGGTCGGGAGTGAGGCTGCTACGAAAGCTTCGAGCCCAACACGACCTTTCTTGGCTAGTGCAAACTGTGCTTTCTGTCGTATGCGCATGTCGTCATGAGAAAGCAGTCCGCGAAGCACTGGTACTTCCTTTTGATTAAAATCAGTTTTGATTAGAGCTGCGGTGAGTCGGCGATCTTCCCAGTCATGTCCTTCTTCATCATCTATCTTCCAGATACGACCATAGTCCTTTGTGTCCCAACCTAGGATCCAGTCGCCAGCATACATCGCCCCATCTGGTCCCCAGTCGATGCCAGTAGGAAGGATGCCATTGATGATTTCTTCTCCTTGATCAAAAGCAAATGAAGCACCATTTTCTTTCAAAGTGAAAGCATGTATGCCTGAGCGCGTCGGCGTGCCTACGAATGAAACAATAAAGAAATGATCCTTCCATCTTGGACTCAGCGCATGACCTGGGTTATAAAGCATGCCAGTCGGGCCATCCACGTAGTTACGTATACAAGGTGTGATATAGGCGGCTTGACCATCCCACCGCGGGACATGTAATCTCTCGTCCATCCACACCTTATAGGTATTGTTACGAGGGTCTTTGTACTTGCCAAACTGCCAGTTGATGCGCCAGCCTGTATCAGATCCCTCTGTGATATAGACAAGTCTCTCGCTCTCCCCTGCGTGATCTCCATCATTATCCTCACTGATGAGATTAGCGTATTTGTCAAATACGAACTCATGAGTATTGCGAAGTCCCATAGCAAATACTTCAAAGCCACTACCATCTAATTCTGATCTGACTATGACACCGCGATTAGGGTATTTCCACTCTTTACCATCGGGTCCTTTACCATTAAATCCTACATCTCCTATGCTCCAGTAGAGCCGTCCGTCAGGCCCAAGTTCGGCACCCGACATGCCATGTCCACCAAATCCGATATGTACATTGTAGCCATGGCTAATCGACTTTTGGTTGTCAGCATATCCATCATCATTCTGGTCCTGAAGCATCCACATATCTGGGCCAACACCTGCATATACCTGATCTCCGATGATCTCTAAGCCTCCCATACAATCTGATACGATGTCATCATAACCTTCAGAGTACAGCTGACTAGTGTTAGCATAGCCGTCTCCATCTGTGTCTTCGAGTCTAAAGATTTGTTCTTTTTGGATCACTATATCTCTCCAGTCTCTAGATCCATCTTTATTGAGATCGACGAGCCAATCATTGACCTCACTACTATCCGGTGATAGTTCTCGAAGAAGAAACTTCCGGCGATCCTCGACCGTCTGCATAGCGATAGAACCTATCTCCCAGTCTCTATGGCCTCTGATATCAAACTCACTATGGCCATTGCGGTTAGTCTGCGTGATATACACTCTACCCTGATCATCTATGTCTAGGGCTATCGGATCTGCGGCAAGCGAATCTCCCGCCCATAGGTCTAAAGTGAGACCTTCTTTCTGGTTGATGGTGACTTTTGATATAACTTCTTCGGACAGAGCTCTTGCATCTTCAGCGGTTATCTCTTTGATCAATATGAGAGGAGCATCAAGGACTTCATCAGTGGTAGTACATGTCGACCATACCACACTAGCAAAAAACAGGGTGAACCAATAGAATTTCATATCTGAAAAGTACTTAATTATGATACAAATGCTTTGTAGCTAGAAGTGCCTTATTTTTGGCGCTTTATTTATTAATCCATAAAAACTTTTGATCATGGCAATCATGAAAGTAATCGAAATCCTGAGTGAATCTTCAAAAAGCTGGGAAGATGCTACAGCTAAAGGTGTGGCTAAATCAGCAGAATCACTAAAAGGAATCAAATCAGCATTTGTCCAAAGCCAAAGTGTCACCGTAAAAAACGGTAAGGTCGACAAGTATAGAGTAAATCTAAAAATCTCCTTCCAGGTCAACTAAACTGACTCATGGAGTTTTTAGAAAGAGATTACACAGTAGCAAGTACATTTATGTACTTGTTTGCTGTCTTCTCTGTGATGATATTCTTGCGCTATATCATCATGTCAGGCATCTACCAAAAATTCATTTATGATCGGCTAGCTCATCTTTGGCCTGCACGTATCGTCTCTCCACGATATCCGAGAAGCCAGATGCTTAAGGAGGTCATGTGGTCAGGCATTAGCTCTGTACTCTTTGGAGGCATCGGCGTACTCATGATCATGGCATGGCAAAGGGGCTACACCCAGATATATCTTGAGTGGAGTGACTACCCCATTTGGTGGATTCCTTTTAGCATCCTACTACCTCTACTTATCCATGAGACATATTACTACTGGTTGCACAGATGGATGCATCACCCCAAGGTCTACAGATATATACACAAGGTCCATCACGATAGTATCAGCACATCGGTCTGGACATCTTTTAGCTTTCATCCAGTAGAGAGCATGTTACAAGCTATCGTCATCCCTTTGCTTACACTTATCATCCCGATGCATCTTTTCATCTTGCTGGGTCTTCTGATCTTTATGACGCTTTCTGCGATTATCAATCACGCGGGCGTAGAGATTTATCCGAATTCATGGAAGAGAAATCCTCTCATGAAGTGGTTGATAGGTTCTACCCATCATGACATCCATCATCAAAAGTTTACAAAGAACTATGGCTTGTACTTTACCTTCTGGGATATCTGGATGGATACGGAGGATCGGGCGAAGTTTTAGAAGTTTATGGGTTTTATAGGTTTTAGATGTTTTATGAGTTTTGGATGTTTTATAGGTTTTAGATGTTTTATGAGTCTTAGATGTTTTATAGGTTCTAGTCCAACCCATTAATCCTATTAAATCTAGAAACCCATTAAACCTAGAAACCTAAAACCCCTTCTGCTCCTCCACAAACCATCTAGTAAGGTCCATCATCTTATCCGAAAATCCCTTACCAAATTCTGTTAGCTCGTATTCTACCCTAGGTGGAACTTCGGCAAAGATCTCTCGCTTGACGATATGGTTTTTCTCTAGCTTCTTCAGGGTGATCGATAACATCCGCGAACTGATACTTGGGATCCTTCTCTTAAGTTGATTAAATCGAAGCTTGTTGCTATAGCCGAGATTAAAAATGATGAAGATGCTCCACTTATCGACACTCGGTGCCATCACATCTCTGATCGGACATACCTCCTCTGAGAAGGGTGTCATCACTTCGGTGAAAAAAACTTTGATTTTTTCTTTGAGCTCTACCTCCTGATTTATCTCATTAGTAACCCCTGTGTTACTAGCCTTCATAGATGTTACTTCTTGTGCCACTTTCGTAAATGCAATACATTGGTAACTAAAAGTAACCTAATTCATATTAATTATCAAGACATGGTAAATAAACAAGCTATCCGCTCAGCACTTCGCAAGTCCTTCGGTGATATCATTTACACTCTCTCAGAGATGAATGACGACCTTTTCTTCACCCCTAGAGGCGACAACCAGGATAAATGGTCACCAGCGGAGATCCTGGGGCATCTCATCCTCAGCGCCAAGCCAGTCTCCAAAGCGATGTCACTACCCAAGCTAGGCTTGCGAGCATCATTTGGCATCAACAAAAGAGAAAAGAAAAGCTTCGATGAGACCATCAAGCGCTATCATCAACTAATGAAAGAAGGCTTGCAAGCTCCCTCTTCTTTTAATTACAACAACGTAAAAGAAAAAGGCCGCCAAGCTCTACTGGACACATGGTCTAATGAACTTAACAAGTTACTAGTACATGTCGACAAATGGTCAGAAGAAGACCTCGACAAATACCAACTCCCTCACCCAGTCCTCGGAAAACTTAGTATACGTGAAATCCTTCTTTTTACCGATTTTCATAATAAGCATCACCATGGGCAGATTAGGGAAGTTTTAGAGGTTTAATGCGTTATGGTCGTTTTAGGAGTTTCAGAGGTTCCAGTAAACTAACTACAGGATAAAACTTCCGTAACCAGTTAAACCAATCAAACCCGTTAAACCAGTTAAACCAATTAAACCAATTAAACCAATTAAACCAATTAAACCAGTGAAACCAAATAAACTAACAACCAAGTAACCACGCAGTCCTTCCACCCAGATTCTCCGCAGGATAACTACGACTAGATAGATTACTTTCATCAAGTTCTTTATTAACCAGATAGTTACACCACTTCTCTGTCCAGTAATTTTGATGCCCCTTTCCAAAGCCCCTTGTCCAAGCACTCAGTAAGCTGGGCAACCCTATACATAAATAGAAAGGAACAAAACCTACGAGTCGAGCTTGGATAAAGTGCCCATATTCGTGATGTACAGTTGAAAGATCGCAGGCTCTGCTGTAAGCTCCGGGAGCTACGATCATGCCGTAACCTGGTAATGCGATGCCTGCGCTATTATGTGCTACTCCCATGATAGAAGACTCGAAGACACGGACATCGCGAAACTTGCCTACGGGTTTTATAAAATCAGAAAGAGCCACGATCAGTT
>CAYYBR010000168.1:0-9293 GCA_964470035.1 uncultured Saprospiraceae bacterium | reverse complement strand
AGCTTATCTTAGCACTATAAATCACAACAATGCAGAACAACATCATTTTTCTTCTTGCTTTAGGATTATTACTCTCAAGCAGCTTAGAAGCCCAACTACTCAAGAAGATCTCTAACAGAGTACAGGACAAAATGGAGCAAAAGCTAGAAGATAAGGTAGTCGAAGAAGTAAGTGAGGAGATAGCTAGAAGAGCCATGAGGCCGATCAACAACGCTATCGATCAAATGCTCAAAGAGGCATATAAAGAAGAATATGGAGAAGACTTTGATGAAAGTGCATATGACGGGGATCCAGAAAAACGAGCAGAAGCATTGGGCAACGTTTTATCAAGTATGTATGGAGAGGTTGAGCTGCCTGATTCTTATGAGTTCAGTTACAAGTCTGATATATCAGTCAAGGACTATGACAAAAAGAAGGCTGAAAATGTCATGACTATGTATACTGCGGAAAACGCTGGATATTTTGGATTTAGTCAGGCTCGCGAGGATGATTCATTTATGATTTTTGATATCAGAAATGACCAAGCTGTAATTTTTAATAAGAAAGAAAAGTCTGTCATGGCCATCAAAGGTGTCATGAAGATGGCGACGGCCTTTACTTCGTCGGCTGAAATGTCCGAATATCATATGTCGGTTACCAAAAGCGGTCTAACTAAAAAAGTAGCAGGCTATGCTTGTGATGGATATGGTTATGAGACAGAAGAAGATACTGGAGAGTTTTATATGTCGACGGACCTTCCATTTGACTGGGGCTCCTCCTTCGCTTCTGTGTATGAAGAAATGTTTACTGACTTCTACGAAAATGATGCTGATTACTCAGGCATGCTAATGTACTCTGAGGCGGTGCGTAAGAAGGACGGAAAAAGCTCTATATGGGAGGTCACTGACATCCAGAAAATCTCACAAAGTGTGGATTGTAGCGAGTACCAACTAATAAATCCTTTTTCAGGCAAGTAAAAGTTCTGCCGTTATATAGCCCAGTAGACAGGCATCGTATCGTCATCTATGATAGCTCCCATATGCTCATAAAACAGACGAGCATGTGTGTTCGATCTACGTACATGCCAGTCAACCCTAGCGCAATCTTTGCTTCTTGCTATTCTTCTTGTTTCTTCGAGAAAAAGTCGGCCTATACCTTTACCTCTAGACTTATCAACGAGATATAAGTCCTCGATCCAAAGACATTTTCGCGCTTGCCAGGATGAGAAACTGTAGTAGAACAAAAGCAATCCAACAAGTTCAACTCCATCTTGAGCCACGAGTGCATAAAGTGTAGGATGATCACTAAAGAGCTCCGCAGATAATGTTTCTTGAGTCACTTTTAAAGAAGAGGAGCTACCATCAAAAGCGGCGTACGACACCAACAAATCGTAAACCTCTTGTGACTCTGTTTTTTTCGCTGGTCTTATTATGAGATTAGACATACTGAAGAGCTTGAGTTAGAGAAAAGAGAGAATGCAAGCTTTGTAGGGCTTTTACTCGGCATTGCTCTGGTATTAGCAATGAGATGTTGTGCATGCTCCCACCCAGAGACACCATACGAACAGGTATGTCATCAAGCAATTCAAATATCTCTCTCGCATAAGTATTATCATCATAGAGAGAATTGCCCACTATGCAAACTATGGCTTGATCACGAGTTATCTCTACATCCGCGATCTGTCTCAATTCTTCTACAATATCATCCAAGAAAGATCCGTCTTCTATGCTTAGAGAAACTGATACTTCTGATGTCGTAATCATATCAACGGAGGTCTTATATTTCTCAAATACGCTAAAGACTTGTGTCAAAAATCCATATGCATTGAGCATCCTATGAGACCTTATTTCTAGGGCTATTATACCACTTTTAGCTGCTAGGGCTGTTACAGGAAGACGACTTGGTTCATCACTGATTAGCGTACCTGGTGCCTCTGGCTCCATTGTGCATTTTAACCTCAAAGGCACCTTTGCTACCTCGACAGGTAAAACACATGTTGGATGAAGAATCTTAGCTCCAAAATAGGCCAACTCGGCGGCTTCGCGATAGGATAGATTACGTACAGGAGTGGTGTGATCAACTATTCTGGGATCATTATTATGAAGGCCATCGATATCAGTCCAAATCTGTACTTCCTGGGCTTGGACCACTGCCCCGATGATAGTGGCGGTGTAATCACTTCCTCCTCGTTTGAGATTGGAGACATTGCCTTCGTGATCGCGGCATATGAATCCCTGCGTAATTAGAATCTTACAATCCTCATCAAAATGATCAAGGCATGGTTGAATGTCTTGAGCTATTTTCGCGAGATCTGGGTCACCATTCTCATCTATAGACATAAAGTCAAGTGCGGGTATAAGAGTGGAGTTAACACCTCTGATATCACACATATGATGAAAAAGTCGCGTAGAGATAAGCTCTCCTTGAGCGAGGATCTCTTGAGTATTCACTTTCGTAAATGAAGATTCTTGTTGGATTAGATTGCGGATGAGCTTAGCACAAGGACGTATCAAATCTCTTGCGATGTCCCTGTCATCTTTCTTTATGTATAGGTCCGTTAAAACTCGGATATACTTATCCTCAAATTGATCCAACAAAACTGCGGCTTGATCCTTTTGTCTTTTCTCCAGTGCCGACGAAATTTCAACTAGATCATTTGTTGTACCAGACATGGCTGACAAAACGATAATCTGCTCATCAGCTCGTGTTTCTAGCAAGTCGATCACTTCATTGATCCTGTCTGCAGTTCCTACAGATGTACCACCAAACTTTAATACCCTCATATATGCTGTATTCGAGGCAAAGATAGATTGTATTCCCCCTACAAGGACCTACCAAGCATCAATAGAACAAATTAATAACATAATGTTATAAATTTAACAAATGAATCTAAGTCAAGCTGTAGCTCATCAAATCAATAATTCGCAGTTAATATCAGATGCAATCAGTGCAGGCATAGCCAACATCTCGTCTATTGCCAGATATATTAAACCTTCCTTGGAGAAAGAACTTGGGGAAGAGTTATCTGACTCTGCGATTGTAATGTCCATCAAGCGTCTGCCTTTAGGGCAAAAGGAACTTTTGGATAAATCTATCAAGTCTTTCATGACTAAGCTTGGAGATATAACAGTGCGATCAGATTTATCTGATCATACTTTCACTAATAGTAGGACACTTCCTGAGGCGCAGCAGCGACTTCTCTCTGTGATAAAAGAAGATCCAAGTATATTTCATAGTGCGTGCAAAGGTGTTCATGAGACGACCATCGTAGGTAGTATGTCGCTCAACGATGAAATAAAAGACATATTTAAAAAGGAAAAGCTCATCTCTAGAAGAAATGAGTTAGCAGCAGTATCTGTCAATCTACCACCAGCCAACCTAGACACACATGGCGTATACTATGTAATCCTGAAGCAACTGGCTTGGAGAGGTATCAATCTTGTAGAAGTCCTTTCTACTTCACATGAAATTACCCTCATCGTTTCTTCATCCGATGTAGAGGATGTTTTCTCTATTATCCTGGACCTTAAGAGATCATAACATCGATTTGTACGAAGAAATAACATCTTTTATGTTGGTATAAATCGGTGTCAGAGAATGGAGAGCTTGGCCATCTAGTTTTTTCCAGCATACTTCATCGATATCTTCTTCTAACTGAGGAGAAAGCGACTCTTGGTTACTCGACATGAGATACCAATATGTAGGTTTGAGCACCCTTTTTTTAGATAGCTTCTTTACGTACATATGATAAGTAGTAATCAACTTACACAGTATCTTGGCTTTATCGAGTCCTGTTTCTTCTTTTACTTCTCGGATAGCAGATTCTTTTTTTGACTCTCCCAGTTCCATCTTTCCTTTTGGCAGATCCCATGAACCTCTGCGATGAATCATGAGAACTTCACTATTATCGTTAATAACGAGTCCTCCTGCCGCCTTTATCACTTTACATATAGATGAGAAGTCCTGTATTGTTTTCTTGGGAGACAAAGAAAGGATGTCCAGTTGCCTCAATTGATCAGACTTCTCTAGTTTATCTAAGTAATTAAGTAAAAATTTAGATTTACCCGGATATAATACTTTTAGATAAAAATCATCTGAGTCTGGCAAGTGACTGTTAAGATCTATATGTAAAAGTCTGATGATCTTGTCATTGTAGCATATTTTGTACATTCGCGAACCTTTTAAAGAACTTTACGTAAAGATGCTCTCAGAAATTGATCTGGCGAAGGAACTACTCAAAATAAATGCAATCCGACTCCGGCCTAATGAACCTTTCACTTGGGCGTCAGGATTGCGTTCTCCTATATATTGTGATAACCGCATCTCGTTATCATATCCAGATCTAAGAAAAAAGATCAAAAGTACATTAAGCAATCTTTCTCAGGAGAAGTGGGATTTTAACCTGGTTGCTGGTGTAGCTACTGCGGGCATAGCTCATGGAGGATATGTAGCCGATGAACTTGATCTTCCTTTCGTATATGTAAGATCAAAAGCCAAAGAGCACGGTGCTAGAAATCAAATAGAAGGAAGATTTCAAAAAGGACAGAAATGCCTTGTAGTTGAAGACTTGATTTCTACGGGAGGCAGTAGTATCGCTGCAGTAGAAGTATTAAGAGCAGAAGGAGTCGATGTAGTTGGAGTGGTTGCTTTGTTTTCCTATCAACTTAATCAAGCAAAACATAACTTTGCGGAAGCAAACTGTCCTCTCATAACTATATCCAACTATACTGCTCTTTTGAAAGCGGCACAACAACTTGGAAGTATCAATCAACAACAACATGCGTCTCTTATAGAATGGAAAACTGATCCTCAAGCATGGAGCGATCGGTTCCTAGACGCATAATTATCATAAGCAGACCTACGTATGAATATTTGGGATAAAAAAAGTGAAGAGTTTCTCTACAGCTATCTTAATAACATAGCACCAACAGGAAAAGAAACTAGCGGTCAACGCATATGGATAGATTATATCAAACCATATACAGATACGTGGGATCAGGATAAGTATGGTTCAGTATATGCTACGATCAACCCTGGAAAAGAGTTTTCTGTAGTGATCGAAGCACATGCTGATGAGATTTCTTGGTTTGTGAATTTTATATCAGAAGAAGGTTTCATAAGCGTGATTCGAAATGGAGGCTCGGATCACATTATCGCCACTAGCAAGTGGGTAAATATTCATACGACCCAAGGGATTGTAAAAGGAGTTTTTGGATGGCCAGCTATCCATGTCCGCAAGGGAAAGGATGCTAACCTCTCACCTACCCTTCAGAACATCTTTGTCGACGTGGGAGCTAAGTCCAAAAAAGAAGTCTTAGAGATGGGCATCCATGTTGGCAATATCATTACGTTCAATGATGAGTTAGGAGAACTCAATGGCAAATGGCTCGCGGGTAGAGCTTTGGACAATCGCATTGGAGGATTCGCCATAGCACAAGTAGCAAGAAAAATCCATGAAAACAAAGACAAGATCCCATATACACTTCACATAGTTAATGCGGTGCAAGAGGAGATTGGATTGCGTGGAGCTCAGATGATCGCCTATAAATTACGTCCTGATATTGCTATCGTGACTGATGTATGTCATGATACAACCACTCCACTTTATAAACCCAAAAGAGATGGTGATAAAGAATGTGGTAAAGGACCGGTGCTGACATATGCTCCTGCAGTACATTACAATGTACTCAACAAGGTTATCGAGGTCGCTGAGTCTAACGATATACCTTTCCAAAGATCTGCCTCTTCTAGGAGCACTGGTACAGATACTGACGCCTTTGCATATAGCAGAGATGGTATTCCTTCGGTACTCATCTCACTTGCACTCAAGTATATGCATACGACTGTTGAGATGGCACATAGGGATGATATAGAAAATCTTGTCGAGTTGATGTATCAGAGTGTGAAAGCAATTACACCTGATATGAAGCTTACCTATCTGTAGAAATGAAAAAAGCGCTCCATATCTATGTATATGGACACTTGCATATTTCGCTTTGTTCCTTACTCCTGTATATAGGTGGATATCGCCTTGTTAAGCTCGTCCCTAGTCTACTTAGTTGTATTTTTATATTCTCGTCTACGCTTCTGATATATACTCTGCACAGACATTTGGCGGCTGGAAGCTTTAACAAGATCTCGCCTATAAAGAGGTATACTTTCATGTCTGAGCATCTTAATCAAAGCCAGATTATCATCGCTGTCTGTGCCCTTGTTTCCTTCTCTTTGTTCTTTAGTCTTCATGATACAACTCAGTTTGCCATGATATTTTGTGGGTTGCTCAGTCTTGGATATGTCCTCCCACTTATCGCAGGTAACCGATTAAGGGATATCGGTGTTTTCAAGATAATAGCTATCAGCGTAGTTTGGGGATTGTTATCATGTCTTGGATATCTAGAAAGTGGCGGATTGGATACTTCTGCGATATTGGTTTTATTAGAACACGTGGTCTTCATATTTGCTCTTACCATACCCTTTGATATCCGAGATCGAGATCTCGACGACAAAGCCCAAGTAAGTAATCTTGCCAACCAAATAGGAATTACTATGTCAAAAGTATTGATGATGTTCCTTCTAGCTCTAGCAGTAATCTTAGTCATCATTTCTTTTAACCGAGGACTATATAATGCACAGCTGTTATATGCCTTTATCCTATTCTACCTCATAGTGATGACCTCATGTTATATGTCAAAGGACAAAAAGGAGATATACTATCTCTTATATTTAGATGGACTTATACTAGTGAAAGGTGGCCTTTTGATTATCGCTTCTTAGGATATCGCCTAGTTCTTCTTTTTAGTTTTATCTGAAAGTCGAGTGTCTAAATTTCTTTGTCCAGTGGGATCAAGTGGACCATCATTGACTTCAGTATAGAGTTTATCTATATACTTCCAACTTCCATCTTGATATTCAAAGGCTCTATAGCTTCCGTCTGGCACGTACGTTGGACCTTGGCCTTGAAGTCTTCCTTGCACAGCTATCAGGTGATCAAAAATAAAACGCTTAGTGGATGGCTCATAGGTAATCTGTGTATTACTATCCATACTATGCTCAAGTGCGATCCTTGCCGATGACCCTCTCCTATTAATATCAAAAGAGCCTGGTCGCCCTATCATTATTTTGTCGCCGTCAAAAGCCAGTGGTTCTAGTGTCTTTACCTTAGTAAACTCATCTATCATCTGAAAAGTTAGAAGATAGATGCCGTCATCTGCTGTAAGGACCTTATAGACTAAGCCACCTTTCCAATCTTCGATGTTTACACTACTATTGCCTTTATACGACTCGTGACCTGTTAAGCTACCGAAAGCATGCAAGCTTCCATCAGATAATTGAACATATCCACGATAACCAAAACTGCCTTCTCCTTCATCAATCTGCCATGAAACCACCCTAAGTGAGTTAGCATCATCGTATTGAACGCTTATGAAAGCTAAGTCTTCAAAACTATCGTTGAATGAGTTCTCTTGAGTTATTCTATCAAGAAATAGTGATTCAAATTTTTCTGCCGCAAAAACGCGATTTGCTGGCATGCTTGCATTAATCATCGCATCTCCAAAAAAGGACAATGACTGACCATTTACGAAAGTGGTAAGCAGTAATAAACAGATAAAAAGGAAATATCTCATGTATAGAAACGATCTTTGTTTTATGACTCTAAAGTAACGTCACAAAAACATAAGAAAGTGTCAACCTATCCTTATTAAACCCTTAATCAAAACTACGGAGAAGATAGTTCTTTATAGTTGGGCCTATCAGATACACGCTTGTGAATATAGGATGAAAGTACTTGCCCCTCATGGACTAAAAAGACTCCAGGCATCTGAAGGCCATCACCGATCTGTCTTCTTCTGAGTGCAGCAAGATCTTTAATTGCTACCTGAGCGGTTCGCAACCAAACTTGCAAACCAAAAAGTTGATTGAATTGACCTTTTATCAGTCCAAAACTCTCATAATGTTTGCAAGTTGGGTCACTTACATGGGCGACATCATCTAAACCATATTCTGCGAAGAAACCTTCAGCTACGTCTGGTTCACCCATATGAACCAGGCATATGCGAACATTTCGCGATTCGATTTCACTTCGTTGTGCTTTGATGTCTCTCATAGCTTCCATACAAAACACACAACCTAAATGACGAATAAATGTAATCATCACAGGCTGCTTATGGGTCATATCCATTAATGACTCACCCTTATGAGTGTGCATTTCTTCGAGCGCTAGCGAAATTTTATGATTCATATCGAAACTCTCAATCGCTCCAAAATTAAACCACTATTTCTTACTTCGACTCATTTTATCAAAAGTCTTCATAACTGCGCGGACATGAGCTGCAGAGTTATGCAGAAGTTTTTGCTCCCGCTTGTTTAAGTTAACCTCGAGTATCTTTCCTATCCCATTGCGGTTAAGTGTTACGGGCACTCCCAGATAAACATTTTTAAGACCATATTCTCCATTTAAAGCTACACAGCAAGGAAAAATGCGATTCTCATTTTTAACAATTGCTTCTACCATTTGAGCTGCCGCCGCACCTGGTGCATACCAAGCAGAAGTTCCCATTAATTTAACAAGTTCTCCTCCGCCTTTCTTCGTTCTTTCAACTATAGCTTTAAGACGGTCTCTTTCTACTAGTTCAGTAACTGGTATCCCTGCTACTGTGGTGTATCTAGGAAGCGGCACCATGGTGTCTCCATGACCTCCCATCAAAAGAGCTTGTATATCCTTTGGTGAAACTCCTATCTCTGTAGCTAAGAAGGCACGATATCTAGCTGTATCCAGGATGCCCGCCATACCAAAGACTCTCGTACGATCTAATTTAGATCCAACGTGAGCTGCATAAGTCATCACATCTAAAGGGTTAGAAACGATGATGATAATGGGGTTGCGAGATTTCTTGAGTATAGAAGACGTCACAGCAGTTACTATTTTGGCATTTGTCGAGATGAGGTCATCCCTACTCATACCTGGCCTTCTTGGTATCCCGGCAGTTATGACAACGATATCTGACTTTGCAGTATCCTTGTAATTATCGGTACCTGTTAGTTTTGTACTATAATAATCTATAGGAGCCTGCTGCCAGCTATCAAGAGCTTTTCCTCTTGCCATATCTCCTTTAAGATCAAGCAGTACTACTTCATCTACTATGTCTTTGTGAGCTAATACATTAGCTACAGTTGAGCCTACGTTACCTGCTCCAACTACTGTTACTTTCATTCTTAATATTCTTTGTGCGATGTTTAATAAGGAGAGAACAAATCTCCGCTTAAAAAAGATGTAAAAATACCTATATAAAAGAGGTTTTAGCGCTTTTATATTG
>CAYYBR010000167.1:0-9311 GCA_964470035.1 uncultured Saprospiraceae bacterium | reverse complement strand
TAACAATGCTGGTAGGATGATGAAAAGCACCACAAGTACAAGTACGATCCTTCTTATCAACTTCCAAGTCATATCATCTGTTTGTCATAGTGGTTAACTCTTTGTAATATTAACAAATTCTGCACGGCCGTCATTAAGCGTTATCACAGTATTCAAGGATTAGCCATATATCACCAATCCCGATAGATCATCATCAAGAAGGTAGGTTAAGATATCTAAAAGACTCGTCATGACACTTCATCTGAGTTCTTAGCGGTTATATCTTTATGGGCTAAGTGTTCATCCAGTTTTTTCACTCAAAAGACTGTTTATGACGATTATGTGTGAAAAGATAGAATGAGGCAATTATGAAGTTATTGTTATCTGCGATTCTAATATGTACATTTTTTGTGTTGGCTCTATTCCATCTTTATTGGGCGGTAGGAGGTCAATTTGGCTATAATAATGTGTTACCAACGAATGAAGAAGGAGCGGTGTTACTTAAGCCAACGACCATAGATGGCATCATAGTAGGGATAGGGCTATTGTTACTTGGACTTTTCTACGTCTTTTCATTGAATACTCCTAATGGTAGATTTCTGATCCTAGTCAGAAATATTGGGCTTTGGGTTATCCCTATAATCTTTGCTTTGAGAGCTATCGGAGATTTTAAATATGTTGGCTTCTTTAAACAAATTAAATCGACTGAATTTGCCAATTTAGATACAATGTTCTATTCACCACTATGTATCATAATCGCTCTAGTGGGATTTATCCTCATAAAAATGAAAAATGCCGCTGATGCAACATCACACTGAAGTCTACGAATCAAGCCGATGGATGAATCTCATCTAGTGTGCATCATAAAAAAGAAGTAAATGATATTTCGAGAAGCAAATAAAAACGATGTAATTGAAATCGTAAGAATGATATCACATGACAAGCTTGGCAAGCTTCGAGAAGATTTTAAAGACCCCTTACCAAGTAAATATTACACCGCATTTGATAACATTACCAATGATAACAATCAGGAGTTAATAGTGCTCGAAAACGATAACAAAGAAATAATTGGTACTTTTCAACTCACCTTTATACAATACCTAACATACCAAGGAGGAACAAGAGCCCAAATAGAAGCTGTCAGAATAAGAGAAGACCAAAGAGGAAAAGGAATCGGACAGAAAATGTTTCTATGGGCAATAGACAGAGCCAGAGAAAGGAAAGCACATCTTATCCAGTTGACAACAGATAAGAAAAGACAAGGTGCATTAAGATTCTATGAAAAGCTTGGATTTCAAGCAACTCATGAAGGAATGAAGCTACATTTTGATAACTGATAAAAGAAGCCATTCGTCACATATGAAATCAATCTCCCTCTTACTTTTATTTATTGGTTTATATTCTTGTAATTCAATTCAATCGGAATACGAAAATGTTATCACTACAGATGTTGCAAATTTTTGGATTGCTTATGACTTAATCACAAAAGAGCCTGACACTTTAAAGCAAGTTCAACTAATTGATTCGCTATATATCCAAAAAGGAACTGAAGGGCTAGCCAGCATAATAGATGTACGTGACTATTCAGCAAAGGAGTACGTAGGTCTGATCAACAAATATCCAAAATACTTTGAGTCCTTAAGAACAAATACCTCTAAATCAACTCAGCTTGCACAAGAGTTAAACGATGGAATTAAAAAACTCGAGGCTATCTATCCACATTTACAACCAGCTAAGATCTATTTTACAATCGGATGTATGCGAACTAATGGAACCACTTTAGACAGCTTAGTTTTAATAGGTAGTGAGTTGGCTATGGCAGATGATCAAACTGACATATCTGAATTTGATGGGGCAACAAGAGAGTGGTTAGAAACATTTTTTGGGACCAATCCCATCGACGACTTAGTCCTGCTCAACGTACATGAATATGTGCATACACAACAAAACTCGCAAGTCGGCGATCTACTATCAATAGTAATCCGCGAAGGTGTAGCAGAGTTTGTATCAGTTAAGGCTATGAATACACCTTCAGCTACACCCGCTATACAATATGGAAAGGAGAATACTCAGAGAGTAAGAGAGAGGTTTGAAGAAGAAATGTTTTATATCAGCAATCAGCCAAAATGGCTTTGGTCCAATGCTCCTAATGAATTTGGAATTAGGGATTTAGGATACTATGTTGGCTATCAGATGTGTGAGAACTACTATGAACAAGCAGAGGATAAAAAGAAGGCCATCAAAGAGATGATTGAGTTGGACTTTACAAATGAAGGTGAATTAGAAGGGTTTGTAAGCAAGAGCAATTATTTCTCTACCTCGCTAGATTCATTGCGACAAAAGTTTGAAGACAAACGTCCGTATGTTACCGGAATTCGGCAATTCACAAATAATAGTCAAACTGTAGATCCTTCCATTAATCAAGTTACAGTAGTATTTTCCGAACCCCTGAATGGACTAAACACAGGTGTTGATTTTGGAGATTTAGGCCAAGAGTATTTTCCCCAAAATGACCCAACTAAGAGGTTTTGGTCTGAAGACAATACGTCCTGGACGATCCCAGTAATATTAGAGCCAAATAGACAATATCAGATATTGATATCAAGTAATTTCAGGACAAATGAGGGCATTCCTTTGAAATCATATTTGATTGACTTTAAGACGCATGAGTAAATAAAGTAAAGAGATGCTGTACACCATATGTGCTATCTCCAAGTAGAAAGATGAAAGAACTATACAACACATTGTTAATTCTAGCTCTAGTCGCCGTTGGATGTAGTAAGAAAATGCAAAATGCACATACTTACATAGACAAGACAACACCATCCTTACAACCATTGATCTTTGCCAAAGGGTTTGTAAGCAAAGATTCAATATCAGAATTCGGGTCAGTTTTTAATAAGGGAAATGATGAATTTTATTTTGGAGTAGATTCAGCTAATCGGGCTTTCATAAAATACACTGCGTATCAGAATGGCCATTGGAGTGAGCCAGTTACTATACTTTCTGATTCAGCATACAGCATGAATGACCCGTTTTTATCGAATGATGAAAATAGGCTCTACTACATCTCGGACAAACCAAGAGATGATCAGGACACTATAAAGGATCATGACATCTGGTATTCTCAAAGAAAAGGAGAGAAATGGTCTGCACCAATCAATGCCGGCACGGCTATCAATACAGATGGTCAGGAATTTTATATTTCATTCTCTGAAAATGGAGCCATGTATTTTGCATCCAACAAGGGTAAAAGTGAAAAAAGAAAACATGATTTAGACATTTACAAATCTGATATTGAGGAAGGAGAATTTACAACTCCGCTAAAGTTGAGTGATTCTATCAATACCCCAGGATATGAGGGCGATGTATTCATTTCTCCAGACGAGTCGTATATCATATTTTGCTCAGCAAGAAGAACAGGGTTTGGCAAAGGTGATTTATATATCAGCTTTAAAGATGAAAATGATAATTGGACCCAAGCCATAAATATGGGAGAACCAATCAACTCAGAAGAACACGAACTATGTCCATTTGTTACTAAAGATGGCAAGTATCTATTTTATACAAGTAATCAAGATATCTATTGGGTGAGTACAGATATTATTGATGTTATAAAAGAAAAAGGTAAGTAACATAGTATGTATATCAAGCCCTGCTTACTCTAGCTCCTTTTGCCTATGCCCCTTCCTTAGAATACGTTAGATCTTATAGTATTACTACTTTTAAGCATTATTGTTATCTTTTGGTTGCGCCTAAATTAATCAGCGCTTTGAGGTTGTAGTTAACAAAATGATCCTGATCTTTTCCAGTTGAGACGTAGGTTGATCGCATTGAATACTAACAAATACCATCAAATTTTCGCAGGCATGAAGTTAAACGAGAAAACCACAGAAAAGCTGGAAGGAGAATTAAGAGGATTAAAAATCGTAAACGGAGCTCTCATAGGAGCTTTGGTAGTTCTCTACATAGCCTGTATTTATGGACTTATATACGCTAACGATGATGGAGTTTTTAATGCTTTAATCGTAGTGCCTATAGCTTTAAGTGGTATGATACCATTGATTATGGGCAATATGAAAAAGATCAAAGCAGAGTTAGCATCGAGAAATTAAAAATGAAAGACAATAATACGTCTGTAATCAATTTATGGAATTCGTTTCTTAAGAACTATTCTGCTAATAAAATTAGGCTAATACCAGAGTCATTCTATTTCTGCGATAATGAAAAAGATGCAAATGAATGTGTTGAATTAGTGGTTAATGGTATCAATCAAGCAACAGCTACATTTTTATGGTGGTACAAGAAGAATAATAAATCTCTTCCCAATATTGGTGTCCAATATGATCTCAGATCCTCCTTCGTCTCAGGGCATCAAAATAACCAAAAGAGAATAATGTAAATTAACGAATGAGATCCTCAAAGTGAGGCTTTTGTAATTGATTTTATCTGAGTACTTATCATTATCTTGACGAGTACAAGCCCAATAAATTGGATAATACAGAAGACCCAAACAAACAAGACCTTTCGACATGGTTAGATAAGATTCAGTTAGAAAGCTGGCAACTCGAGCTCATCCTATCGGGTTTTGTCATATTCCTCTTGCTCGCAGGTCTGGAGCCTTACCATGCACTCCATGATGATATCGTCGCCTTGGGTAGGCAGAGTATGGGTCTTTCGATTATAGAGTTACCCTATCATAT
The DNA here is from genome assembly GCA_964470035.1 of uncultured Saprospiraceae bacterium. Lineage (GTDB taxonomy): Bacteria > Bacteroidota > Bacteroidia > Chitinophagales > Saprospiraceae > JAJRXG01. Next base: position 4,629 of record CAYYBR010000167.1, on the reverse strand, counting down.
ATTTCGAGCCGCCTATTATGTACTAATTATCGCTATCGTATTTCACGTATTTCTGCGAGGGCTATGGATAAGCACAATAGGCCTGAGAAGCGTGTCAGGAGATATTGAGTGGGACAAACTCAGACTAAGCGACCAATTTGATGGATTTCTACAGAAGAAGATACCTTCTTTTGATCGATATGTATTGCGGTTAGATAAGCTATGCAGTATATCTTTTGCGTATATGTTTCTGTTGGTTTTCTCCATATTGTCTGCAGGAAGCTTCTTATTGGTTGCTATTGCACTTCAGGTATCTACGAGGATGGCCTTAGGACAGGATATCTTCAATAATAGTAGGGATACAGGCCTCGACGATATAGTCCTTATGGTATATTTTGCTTTGGGCCTCATCTATCTTTTAGACTTCATCACTTTTGGTTGGTTGAAGAGATTTAATACTTGGAGTAAGCTGTATTATCCGTTCTATCGCTTCTATGGCTTTATCACGTTTGCTAATATTTATAGACCCCTGTATTATAACCTCGTGGACAACAAATTAGGGCGAAAGCTGGCGATCAGCATCCTGCCCATCGGTATCGCCATCATCACCATGATGTCGTTGAAATATACAGGAGATGCATATATGTCCTCTGAATATACTCAGGACCATTGGTATCTATATGGATATTACGAGGACAATGCATCTGGAGAAGTTACGAAGGGTTTTTGTAGCATACAGTCTAAGGTGATCGGTGATAATTACATCCGCTTATTCGCCCCATATACACCAAAAGAACATGATAATTCGATCGCCCATTTTTGTCCAGAGATAGAGCCTGGCTATATAACTGGTTTTAAAATACGTGGTGCTTTTAGCGCTGGGCAAATCAGCAATCCCGAGTCTGATACAGAGCAATTACTGGATTGCATGAAGCGGCTATGGCGCGTCACGATAGATGACAGCACCTATACGGAGGTCAATTTCAGATTCTACTATCATCCCCTACGAGAACAAAATGGCCTACTGGCCATGATCCCGATACATGAGTTGGATCTGACAGAACATTATATCCGAGTAGATCGACATCGATACATTGACGACGAACTCAAGTGGCTAGATGGCCAGAATCTTTGGTTTTACAAAGAGTGACAGGCGAATGAAACAACCAGAACTCAAGTTGGCTTATACCATAAATGAAAGACAAATATGAAGTCACTATATAAAGCTACTAATAGAACAAAGATTATCATTAGTCGATAATTCTTAAGCACCTCTCTCTATATGAGTATGTTCAGTACTTCGATCAAACTTCTCATATGGAGTCATTACTTGCTGACAGATTTAAATTACCTATAGGAACATTTTTACTCACTGGGACATTTATACTCATAGAGCATTTTAATGGAGGTGTTGTCTCTCATCACTTGCTGGCAAGAGAAGATTTGCCTGCCATCTCTAACTGGTGGGGCTTGGTAACCGTGCCTCTGCTAGCTTGGATTACTGCTTCTTTAGTCAACAGAAGAAATCATTTAGCATCTCAAGCTAATGAGTTTCCAACAGAGAAGGATAACAAAACTGAGACTAGGTTCTTACTAGCCTTACTATTTGGTGCCGCTATATCTCTACTTTGGGAACTGCGTCTCGAAAGTGTACTGCAATATGCCATACTACTCCCCTTGCTCATTGCTTTCTTCAAACCGGTACACTATGCTGAATGCTTACTAGGATTTGTAATCGGGATGATATTTACGTTTGGTGGAATTCTACCCATAATCATAGGACTTGTGTTATTGGTTATTTGCTTGACGATCAACAAACTCATACATCTACTCAAGACACTGTTTTTATCAGCCGGATAAAGAAAGAATACCTAATGAAACAGACAAGTGGACTTATCTTTCTCATCGCTCTTGCAACTATGCTGAGTTGTCAGAAAACAGCTGAACAAAAAAGCAGTCTACCCTCCCCTCAAGTAATTCTATCACTGGACTCCATAAAAACTGAGGATGTAACCTTCGAAAGTGAAGGAGTTATACTTGCTGGTACCATCTATAGCCCTAGTCATCCTCAATCAGCCGTTGTCATCGTTCATGGATCTGACCAAGTACCTCGTATGGCGAAGTTTGCCAAACAATTAGCACAAGAGAATATCCTGGCCTTTACCTATGACAAACGTGGAGTTGGAGAATCTGGCGGAGTGTATGCTGGCCCAGAAGTAGGGACTAATAATATCAGTGTTGAAAATCTGAACTTATTAGCAAAAGATGCTAGTGCAGCTATAGATGCTATCCACGAAAGGAACATAGACATACCACTTGGATTGATCGGTGCTAGTCAAGCAGGATGGATCATACCCAAGGTTGCTAACAGTAATCCACGAGTACAGTTTATGGTTTTGATGAGCAGCCCAACCATCACTACGCTTGAGCAACTGAGGTTTCAGTTTTACACCAATGGAGATACCAACTTCTGGGAAAAACACACGGAAGCAGAAGCACGAGAACACGTATTCAATGATCTAGACAAATATGACTTTGTAGATACTGATCCTAAGGACGTACTTAAAGAGCTATCTCTCCCTGGCTTATGGATCTTTGGAGAAAAGGATATTCAGATACCTGTAAGGCTATGCATCGAGTATCTTGATGAATATAAAGCGAATGGCAAGCCATTTGAATATGAACTATTTCCGTTACTAGGACATAATACAAATAAAGCAGAGCCGATAAATATATCCGTGAATTGGATAAAGCAAAAGTCCTTAGTAATCAGTAGCAAAACTAACAAGCAATACTAAATAGCTGCGCACACCAGTTCATAATCGTAACATCTCCTTTTGCTTCTCTCAGGAGAATCGATAGACACGATAGACTGATAGAAGCTAGCAAAAAGAAAAGCTAATATGAATCTGCAATCAAAATTAGAAGATGAATTAGTCATTATAGAACCCTTGGATGAAAACGACTATGAAGCGCTATACGAAGTGGCAAAAGATCCGTTGATCTGGGAGCAACATCCATGTTCAGATAGGTACAAGAAAGAGGTTTTTACAAAATTCTTCTCAGAATCGATTGACTCCAAAGGAGCCTTTAAAATTATAGAAAAATCAACCGGAGAACTAATCGGCAGCTCAAGGTTCAAAGTAATTGGTGATTCAGAAAACGCAATAGAAATAGGATGGACATTTTTATCGCGAGACAAATGGGGTGGCAAATACAATAAAGCTGTTAAAAAACTGATGATTGATTTTGCCTTACAGCACGTAGACCATGTTATTTTCTATGTAGGCATAGAGAATGTTCGCTCTCAAAAAGCTCTTAAAAAACTTGGCGGTATAGTAATCGACAATACTAACTACCCAAGGTTTGCAAAAGACATTGAATCGGATTTGACTTTTAGAATTGGGAAAGAAAACTGGGATATAAAAGTTGCCAGTCACTAATATTGTATATGATAGCATTGACAGTTACGCGTCGCCAGGTCCATCTACGACACCTTTATGACCAATCAAAAATAAAAGATTGATAAAGAGAATATTACTGGTGATTATAATATTTGGGCTGGCAACATTGGGAGTATTGCAATTTCCTGAACTATTCATAGACAAGAAACTAGAGTACAAATCATTTGAGCTTTATTCAAAGCATCCAATTGAGTTAAATAGTGACCTGAAAAACGCCTTGGATTCTGTTATGGCAAATATAAAACGGAGTCACTTTTATCAAGAAGACCAAACTTTTGAGCTGTATTTTGTAAAAGGAACTTCATATGAGTCAATCGTCAAGCTATTCGGTGTAGATCACTTGGCATCAGCAAATTATGATAAACACCTATACTTTGGTGACCCTGATTTTGTTCAAAGTAAAATTATTAAAGGATCAGATAGATATGGGTGGGCCAATTTAGTTCAATTAATAAGTCACGAAGCAGTCCATAGTCAAATGTATACAGATTATGCTTTCCTTGGATTTATGAAAACACCTTCTTGGATAAATGAAGGATATAGCGAATACATTTCTTATTATCCATTGAAAAATAATCCAGAATACAAACTACTAGATTTGTATACATTGTACAAGAAGTCGGCAAGTCCGTGGATTCAAACCGAATATGGATCAATGACTCCAAAACTATATTTGAGAGACAGGATCGTTATGGAATATCTAATGGACTACAAAAAACTCGATATATTAGAGATAGTAGAAAACGAAAACCTTACCCCCCAAGCAATACTAGAGGAAATGGAAATAGCACTGATCTAGCAGATATGACTGGCAATAATAAGAGATGACAATATCATATCCGCTCCTTCGACGTAGTATCAACCGATCATCATACGATATCCTGCACTAAAAAGATAACAATGAAGCACTATATATTTGGGATAATCTTATTGATCTCAGTACATGCATGTGGGCAACAAAATGATCAGGTCCGTCTTACGCTCGATAAAATTATCACTCATGCGGAAACAGCCTCACTTTATAGGAACAACGTTGACTGGGACACTTTGAAGCCCAAAGTATACGAGCTGGCAAAAGATGCACAATCTATAGAAGAACTAAGCCCGGCGTTAAAACACCTATTAAAATCATTAGAAGATGAGCATGGACGGGTGGTTCATAACAATCAACATATTGCTTACTATT
>CAYYBR010000166.1:0-9445 GCA_964470035.1 uncultured Saprospiraceae bacterium | reverse complement strand
GCCTAACGCTATCACGAAGTCAGATATACTCAACTCCTCTCAGCAAGAGGCAATCGAAGGATGTATCGAAGCACAATATCTAGGCATCATCCATGGTCCACCGGGTACGGGTAAGACGACCACACTTGTCAACCTTATCCAACTGTTGGCGACCAAAGAAAAAAAGATATTAGTCACTGCGCCAAGTAACAATGCTGTCGACTTACTGGCACGACAGCTCAGTCATGCTGGGCTTGCCGTATTGAGAGTAGGCAATGTCACACGCATAGGTGATAACATCGCCCATCTATGTCTTGACGAAAAAGTGCGCATGCATAAGGACTGGCAGCATATCAAGCAAGTCAAGATAGAAGCGGAAGCAGCCAAGAGTGAAGCCAAGAAATACAAAAGAAAGTTTGGTCCGCAACAAAAAAGAGATCGCATTGCTTTCCAAAGAGAAGCACGCGAATTACGCAAATGGGCCAAAGAACTTGAGCAGCGGCTAGTAGATCAGATACTCCATGACAGTGTTGTTATATGCACTACACTCATAGGTTGCGCTCATCCATCGATCTCTGAGTGGAGGTATGATACGGTTGTGATAGATGAAGGATCTCAAGCACTAGAGGCTGAAAGTTGGACAGCCATGTTGAAAGGGAGACGTACGATCATCGCAGGAGATCACATGCAGCTACCTCCTACGGTTAAATCCAAAGAGGCTGCCGATCGAGGATTGTCATCGACAGTACTCGATAAGATGACGGGAAGAATCAATGCAAGTTTTCTACTGGATACACAGTACCGCATGCATGCAGATATCCTCTCGTTTAGTAATGAACACTTCTATGGAGGGAAACTCCAGACACCAGACTTTGTGTCCCAGAGATGTCTGATCGGTGATGATGAAGTGATCACCTTTATAGATACCAGTGGATGTGGTTTTGAAGAAGAGAGAAGTCGACATCACCGAAGCCTAGCTAATGAAGGAGAGTATCACATACTGCGGGAGCACATGCTCTCCATACCTCACCTCCTTACACCAGATGTCAGCATAGGTATCATCAGTCCATATGCACGCCAAGTCACCAAGATTAGGGAAGAAAAATCTAAAGATGCGGTTTTACGCCATCTCGATATCACGGTAAATAGTATTGATGGCTTTCAAGGTCAAGAGAAGGATGTTATCTATATATCCTTAGTGAGGTCTAACGACGATGGAGAGATCGGTTTTCTTAAAGATTACCGACGACTTAATGTGGCACTTACCCGAGCTCGCTATAAGTTGGTTGTGATAGGAGATATGGCCACCCTTGGCTCTGATCCTATGTATATGAAGTTAGCAGAGCACTTCGAGAAGAACGGAGTATATAAGAGTGCGTGGGAGTATATGGCCTAAGGGTCGATCAAGTGGTTGTCACTTTCGTAAATGTTAGTTATGGGCTCTGTTACTATGGGTAAATGATCATATGACATGATAATATGTTGGTTTTGCTATCTTAACGACACTATTTTTTAATTAAACCAACAATAAAATGAGGCTGTTATATGCAATTCTATTGCTTCTCACGGGCCTTCTTTTTTGGTATCTGGCAAATAATCATTGCCATTGTGCCGATGAAGATCCTGTGGAGAAAGTAGTAGAGAAGGTCGCGCCACTCCCGATGAAGAAGTTAAGTCCTATAGGATTTGCTTGTTCGGAGGCAACTCCGAGTTACGACTCTGGGTGGGGTACTTTCAAAGACTCACTCATCAGCACTCTTCAGGACAACCAAATCTTAGAGATCGTTGGCTTTGCTTTTGCTGACGAAAGTTCGGGAGATACCGACCTTGGTGCCGCGCGTGCAGAGTCAGTAAGATCGAATTTTGATCTTGACGACTCCAAGGTAAGGGTGTCCAGTCAATCCAGAAATGAAGCTTGTAAAAAGGAGAATGCATTCGAGAAGATTCGCTTCCGTATGCTTCGCAATTCTACAAAAATCAAAGAAGTAGGTAATCGTACACTGATCTACTTCCCTGTAAACTCAACTAACAAATTAGCAGATGCAGAAATCGAGGGTTATCTCGATGACGTAGCTGCACGTGTTAAGAGAACAGGTGAGAAGGTGAACCTGACAGGTCATACTGATTCGACAGGTAATCGTGCTGCCAATGTAAGACTCGGTCAAGGCAGGGCAGATGTCATCAAAGCTTATTTGATGTCGCAGGGTGTACCTGCAGCACAACTTATGACTTCTTCTGAAGGTCCGGACTCGCCTATAGCTGATAACGCTACAGATGAGGGTCGCGCACAAAACAGAAGGACAGAATTACAAATCATTAAATAAACGGACAAAACAATATAACCATGGAAGGTTTTAATCTTTTTCTATTCAACTTTTGCGACTGGTGGTGGTTGCTCTGGTTGCTCCCAGCGATACTGGGATATCTACTAGGTACTGTCTTTAACTCTTGGAAGTCTAAATACGAAGCAGCTCAGAGAGATCTTGATAGTTGCAGAAATAAATCAAAGTCTCTTCAGAAAGAACTTGATGAGTGCAGAAGTAAGCACAGCTCTCTACAAAGTGATCTCGATGAGTGCCGCAAAAAGTCTGCTTCTCTACAAAGTGATCTCGATGCATGCAAAAGCAAAACAGGGTCACTACAGAGCGAGCTTGACGCATGCAGAAGTAAAACAGGATCACTACAAAGAGATCTTGATGCGTGCTTGAAATCAAAGGCTCAAGCGCCAACTCCTCCTCAAGCGCCAATTCCTCCTCAAGCGCCAATTCCTCCTCAAGCGCCAACTCCTCCTCCGCCGCCAACTCCTCCACCGGCTGCGGCGAGTACTGGATTTGCGGCTGTACCTACACCGCCACCTGCTCCAGAACCACCGAAGAGAACTGGTGCATGGGCGAAGCTAAAAGATGACAACTTGCAGTTTATCGAAGGCATAGGACCTAAGATGAATGAAGTGCTTAATGAAAACGGCGTATCAACATGGGCCAAATTAGCAGATATGGACAGAGATGGCCTCAAAGCCATCTTGGCGAAGTATGGCGATAAGTACAAGATCATCGAACCAGGAGACTGGCCTAGACAAGCCAAGTTCGCTGTAGAAGAGGACTGGGATGGACTGATCAAATATCAAAGTGATGACGGAACAGCAGCGAAGGTTAGAAAACTCTTTATCAAGCTAGGTATCATGGATGATGCGGGTAACTACAAAGCATAGTTAGCGAACATTCATAAAATAAAGAAAGGAGTTCATCAGATATGGTGGACTCCTTTTTATTGTATCACTGACCAACCATGCAAAGCCAGATAATGTATGAGCATGATGGTCTTGGCATCTTTTATTTTACCGGAGGATATCATATCCATCGCTTCATCGAGAGAAAGTTCGAACGAATCGATCTCCTCTTGCTCATGCTCCACACCTCCTCCAGTACTGACTTTCATATCAGGCGTATAACTAGCTAGGTATAAATACAATACCTCGGTCACTGATCCAGGGGACATATATGCCTCCATCACTCTTTGCACCTTGGTTATCTGATAGCCAGTTTCTTCACTGATCTCCTTGCGGATACAGTCGTCAGGATTATCTCCATCTAAGAGGCCCGCACACACTTCGATCATCACGCCAGTTACATTGCCATTGATGTATGTAGGTAGCCGGAACTGCCGAGTGAGCAGAAGTACTTTTCTTTCCAGATCACATAACAAAACACCAGCCCCATTACCGCGATCATATGCTTCTCGTTGTTGCTCTTGCCATCGGCCATCCTTCCGCTGATATAGGTAGGTGGCTTTCTTAAGAGTGTACCAATTATCAGAAAGTATCTCTATGGATAAATCTTTGATTTTTGGGTTAGACATGACAGCTGTTGTGGATGAGAAGACAAAGTAGTAGTAATCATCTTATCCATCACTAATGAGATGTTAACCTAGACAGATAAGTGATGCTATGTATTAGTTGATTTGTCTTTCTTTTCCGTCCCAGTATGGTTTGCGGATCTCTCGCTTTAAGATCTTTCCTGCACCTGATAAAGGGAATGGCTCAGAACGGAAAGAAACACTTCTCGGGCACTTGTAGTTAGCGATATACTCTTTTGTTTTCATGATAATCTCTTCAGGACTTGCTGATTGGCCTTCCTTTAAGATAACCTCCGCATGTACTTGTTCGCCCCATTCGTCTGAAGGTATACCGATAACCACAGCTTGGTCTATGGCTGGGTGATTCATGATGGCATTTTCTACTTCGGCAGAGTAGACATTTTCTCCACCAGAAACAATCATATCTTTTACTCTATCAACTAAGAATACAAATCCTTCTTCATCCATATACCCAGCATCTCCTGTATGTATCCACCCATCTCTTAGAGATACGGCCGTTTCTTCTGGTTTGTTCCAATATCCTACCATAGCGTTAGGCCCTGATACGGCGATCTCTCCTACGCTACCAGAAGGTAACTTGTTTCCTTCTTTGTCTACGATCTTGATCTCTACACAGTTGATAGCTCTACCTGCTGACTTGAGTTTACCTGCATTAGGCCCTTCTGTGACGTGATATTCCGGCTTTAGTAAGGTCGCTAAGGGGGCTAGTTCTGTCTGGCCATATCCCTGGAAGAAGAGGGCGTTTGGAAAGGTAGCCATAGCCTGTGTGAGTACGCTTTCTGCTATCGGAGAAGCTCCATATGTTATCGTCTGTAGAGAAGATAGATCTGCTGATTTGATATCGGGATGGTTGATAGTCATCTGTATCATCACCGGGACAAGAAGGGCATTAGTGACTTGATAGTTTTGGATCGCTTGTATGGTGGCCTCAGGGGTAAACATCGGTATGAAGCAGTGTGCAGCACCTGCTATGATGCCACTCTGTGTCATAGCTCCATCTGCGAGATGAAACATCGGAGCACTATGAAGTATGCGATTATCGTCACTGATATTAAACTCTCCTACCGAGGCCATAGCGCTTGTCCACAGGTTTTGATGGGTAAGCATCACTCCCTTGGGAAATCCCGTGGTTCCTCCAGTGTAGAAGATGCCAGCGAGGTCATCATTTTTGCGATAACTATCCTCTGCTGGTTGGTTGTTGTCGATCATTTGCTCATAGCTCACAGCACCTTCAGGAAGCTCACCATCTCCGATAAAAATAACATGATCCAATTCGACTCCATGAGCTCTGAGAGCAGGTAACATCTTGGCGAATGCATCATCTACTACTAATACCTTAACACCTGCATCTTTTAGAGAGTAGGCATTTTCTGCTGGAGACCATCTGATGTTGAGAGGCACTACGCAAGCACCTGCCCATGGGACTGCGAAGTAATATTCAAAGTACCTGTCAGAATTCAATGAAAGTATGGCTATGCGATCGCCATCGGATACACCTAGTTCTTTTAACCCTCCGGCAAATCTAGCAACTCGATCTTCAAACTCTCTCCATGTATGCGATCTGTCACCTTGTATCGTAGCCACTTTGTTGCCTCTGATTTGGGCATTCCTATGTACCGCTTGAGTTAGATATATCATGATTAGCTTTCTTGTTATTTTTTTAAAAATAAGAACTCTTAGGACTACTTCTAACTTTTGTTCACTGCAGCGCAGTACAAAAGTGATTTTATGATCATATGCCACGGACCTGTCTTATATTGAGATATAGACAACCGACGTAGCTATGGAAACCTTTGGATATCAACTGGCTCTTTACTGTTATGGGGCAGCTATTATTCTGGCTTTATTGATCAGTATCGTTTATGCCTCTCGGCGAAAGGTTATGCCATATCATGAGAAGGCCTTAGAAACTCCATGGGATGAGATAGATCATAGATTTCAGCTTCTCATGACTATGATGATCAATGGTGGTGGGTACTATGGTATATCCTCTGGTGTTGCGACAGCAATCATTTGGTGGATACCTTTTAGGGCACAAGAGGTGTGGGCGGGCTATACTATCGGCATCGTTGGATTGCTAGGTGCTATCCCTTTGACGCTGATAGTGTACCAAGTAAAATCAAAAACAAAGGGTGATCCTCCTTTTTGGTTTCTGGTTGTTATCGTACTTCTTTATATCCTTGGACTGATAGGTACCTTTTTGTAGTCAACTGCCACTTTATCAGCTCGAATACGATATTTGCTGTCCACTATGGAATTACAGAGATTATATGATCAACGCCAAAAAGACTTTGCCCGACAGGCGGATCTTTTAAGAGAAAAGTACAACCGCTATGCTGTCGTTCGATTCCTAGTTTTCATCATTGCTCTGAGTATATCGATCCTTCTTTGGACAATGACATGGTGGTTTGGTGTTCTGTTTTTTGTCATATTTCTATTGGGCTTTTCAAGATTTGTCAGGTGGCACCTTCAAGTGAAGAGCGAAGAAGAACACAACACCCATCTCTCAGCCATCAACAAGAGAGAGCAAGATTTTCTGAAGTATGATTATACTGATCAATATAGTGGTAGTGACTATGTAGATGTGATGCATCCATATACTGTAGATTTAGATGTCTATGGAGATCACTCATTGTATCAGTATGCTAATAGGGCGGATACTTCGATAGGGAGACGGAGGTTAGCAGATTGGCTAAGCAGAAGAGCAAGCGAAGAAGAGATCAGCAAAAGACAAAAAGCGGTAGCTGAACTTTCGCCAGAGGTAGACTGGCGACAGCAGCTGCAGGCCTTTGGTATAGGTGTGGAAGATCAGATAGAGCATGTTCAGTCATTAAAAGGGTGGCTAGATCGAAAGCCTATCGTTATCGATACGTTGTGGTTAAAGCTGATGCTATGGTTAGCTCCACTTCTTGCTATCGCAAGTGTCGTTCTCTATATACTATATATACCGTGGAGTGTGGCGTTGCTCTTTTTTATACCGGTTGCATATACACTAAGGCAGACAAACAGCTACGTAAGCGAGACTCACAAAGAGACTTCTTCATCTGGTGATATCTTAGCCTTGTATGCAAAGCTGATTAAGCACATAGAAGAGCACAGCTTCTCCTCATCCAAGTTAGTCGAGTTGCAATCAGTGTTTTCCTCTTCAGATACTTCTGCTTCAGAAGCATTAAAAAGACTCTCTTATATTATCACACAACTCAATGTGAGATACAACCCCTATGTGTTCTTGTTCAACTTTATAGGCCTCTGGGATTTGCATTGGGTGTTACGATTAGAGAGGTGGAAAGAAAACCATCAAGATCGGGTTTTGCTTTGGTTCGATGCACTGGCACAATATGAAGCGATATCCAGCCTAGCCACACTGAGCTATAATCATGCAGATTGGACTTTTCCAGTTATAACTGCGGATGATATGATACGAGCAGATCAGATAGGTCACCCTCTTATCGATCGAGAAAAATTAGTGAGTAATGACCTCTTTGTGTCAACTCGGGGGCATATTAAATTGATTACGGGTTCTAATATGGCTGGTAAGAGTACCTTCTTGAGAACTATAGGTGTAAACATAGTTCTAGCGATGTGTGGAAGTGTCGTGTGTGCCAAGAAATTATCACTTCCTTCTTTACAGGTCTATACGAGTATGCGTACTACAGATGCACTGCATGAGAGTACGTCTTCCTTTTATGCAGAACTCAAGCGCCTCAAGGTGATCATAGAGGCGGTAGAGTCTCAGGACGATGTATTTTTTATTCTTGATGAGATCCTCAAAGGAACAAACTCTCACGATCGCCATACTGGTTCGCGTGCGCTCATACAGCAGATGATAGACTCCAAAGGAGCTGGGTTGATAGCTACACATGACCTCGAACTCGGTGATATGCAAGAGAAGTCTGATGGCTCTATTGAAAACCTTAGGATGGAAGTTAAGGTAGAACATGGAGAGCTTGTCTTCGACTATAAGATAGAGAAAGGAGTATCAGAAAGCTTCAATGCCACTCAATTAATGAGAGAGATGGGCATCAACATCAAGTTGAGCCAATAGTTAGACTACTTGGATCTTCTTAAGCCAAAGTAGATTCCTGCGATCAGCAGTATGCCTCCCACGATATATAACCAACTCGGTATGCGGTGATCATGGTCCTCATGTATCGTGCCATCGCTATGCACATGAGTACCATGAGAGCTTCCATCGGCACCCTTGACTTGAAAGGTGAGAGTAGCCCAATTAGATTCATGAGTCAATCCAGCTTCTTCACTATGCTCCATATGGATGGCTCTGACAAACCAATGTCCTTCATTAGTCACCTTTATGGTCACGCTACCGTTGCTATCGGTGCGAAGCTGAGTGTCGTGATGTTCGTGATCATCTGAGTCATGGCCATGTCCGTGTTGATGATGATGGTCAGAGCCGACGTATACGAGCTGATTAGCAAGCTTTTTACCTTTGCGATAAAGATCAAATGAGATGTCGTCTCCTACTCTTGCTTCATATGGATTGCTTAGAGGTACGAACTCGATAGGGTAACCAAGGATTGTCTTCCAGTCATCGGACCTTAGGTCACCTACTTGAAATATAGCCTTAACATGTTTCGAGTATTTTTCTACAGCGTCGGTGTTTAAGGCATTATTATCTTCTCTCCACTTATACATATCCATTACTCCGTCGTGTTTTAGGTAGTCATTGAAGGATTGTGCTTCCAATTCTATATTGCGAGCCCTTGTAGATACTCCAGCCACCCAGGTGCCTGGATCACCTGTAGTGAAGTTCAGCCTCGTGATGCCTCCATCGTCAGTCCAAAGCGATGAATCTACTGAGGTCCTTCTGCTATCACCTGCGATGCTCACATCTATCATGCGATCACGCGTGATAACATTATCACTTTTCGTAAATGTTCCATTATACAAGTCGATGGATGCGTAAGAGCGAGGCTCTAAGAAGAAACTATCGAGTTTGAGAAACATATCATGGCTAGATAGAATCAAGAGAGCGGCTAAAAGCAAGAGGGTCTTCTTCATGAGTACTATTATAAGATTTTGAGATGGCTTTGCCAACTTGAGAGGTTTTGTTCATCCTCAGATGGCTAGTGAGAGCAAAATTCGGTTCATCTCTAGCCCAAGCGGCTATCGTCTCAAAAGGTAATCTCATGCACTGATGGTCGTAACATTCATATGTATTCGATAGAATATATGTTCCCTAGGAAGAAAATTAATTCTTTCATGCAACCTTTTCCATGTGACTGGCGTAATGATTAGGTAAGTAGTAAAACTTAATTGATTGAAGGACTCACATCTTAAAGAAGTAATCAATAAGTGTATAAAAAAGAAGCGTCCAGCTCAGAATGAGCTGTACCGACTATTTTATTCATATGGTCTTAGCATTTGTACTAGATATGTTACAGATGACTTAGATGCAAGGGCTATGCTAAACGAGGGATTTTACAAGGTGTTGAAGAATATCAATTCATTTAATCCTGATTATGATTTTAAACCTTGGTTTAAGACGATAATGGTTAATACCTGTCTGGATCACATCAGGAAAAACGAAAAGCTTAGGTATCAGGTTCCTATGGAGGAAAGGTTTGATATT
>CAYYBR010000165.1:0-9473 GCA_964470035.1 uncultured Saprospiraceae bacterium | reverse complement strand
GTTGTAGACGGAGCTACTGGAGCAGCCTACCTAAAGACCCTTCAAACTTATCTGGAAAACCCACTCCAGATGTTAGTGTAAAAAGTAGCTACAGAATTAATAGAACTTAATTTTTTGTCTTGCGAATAATGACATCTCCGTGGTATGTGTCCATTAAAAGCTCTGGGCCTCCGGATCCAATCTTACCCTTGGTCCATCCTCCTAGTTTTATTTTTTTAATACCGTTTTTACTCGACTTTTCTATATCCTGATCGACGATTTCTAGATCAAAGTCTGTGTATATATCTCCTTTTCCACTTTTCAATTTTAATATTGCATTTGTGCTTGTAGGAAACGACACATCGACATCCCCGTGATATGTTGTAAAAGCCATAGGTGCATCTGTATAGACTCTTGTCATGCTAACCTCTATCTCACCATGATGAGTATCTGCTATAACTGAACCTCCTACCTCTTGCAATTCTATATCACCATGATGACTTTCTATCTCGTGCTCTCCAACAACGTTAGAGACATAGATTCTGCCATTATGATGAGTTGATAGCTGAAGTGAAAAATTAAGTGGCACCCTGATTAAAAAGTCACGCATATCGTTATTAGATGTACTTATGTGAATTTCATTATCCTCTTCTAATATAGAAACCCCCATGGCGCTTTTCGGTATAATTTTTAGACCAGCTCTTTTACTCGCCTTTTTTCTGGACTCTTTCTTAGACTTAATTACGACCTCTACATCACTTCTATTTTGACCCTCGACCGTGATCGTGCCGTTGTGATTATAAAGCAAAAGCGTTCCTTCATCATCGGGGTCAGATAATACAACAGATATTGTCTCTGAGTGCTGACCTTGTAGTTGAACTACATTAATAACTAACAGTGGCGCTAAAATATATAGGTATAAAATCTTCATATTCAATTAATTGTAAAAAATTTGGGCAATCTTATAGTTGTAATAAGTACATATCTCCATGATGTGTATCAAATGAAAACTTGTACTCCCCCTCTCCCATTTGTACAAGGGTCTTATCACTTAGCTTGTATTTAGTCTTAATGTTTGAAACAGAGACTTCATGACGACTCCTAGGCACATTGCGCCAGTCAAAATCTGTATAAAAGTCACCATGATGACTATCAAAATGTATCATCGCTGATGGTTCTGATGGTACAGAAACAGATATGTCTCCATGATGTGAACTAAAGGCTACATCTGCTGAAGGTGATTCTATAAGGCTTACTGATATATCTCCGTGGTGTGTATGAACGTCAGTGACATCCAACACTTCATGAAGCATGATATCATCATGATGATTACTAGCAGCAAGGCGACCTTGCAAATTTCTAACAGTAAGGTCCCCACTATGAGTTCTTACTTTAAGATTGGAATCATGTGGAATGTCAATCTGAATATCGAATTCAAAATTCACATACTTCTTCTTCCAAAATTGAGTATTTTGGTACTTTTTATATGTAGTATAATGCATAAAACCATCATCATAATCTCCATCAAGGCGATAAAATGGATTGTTTATAAAAACGACCAATGCATTGCCCACAGTAAATGTATCCAAGAAAATCTGAGCTTTAGCCTCTTCTAATTTTTTGTTAGACTTTGCACGCAGTATTCGTTCGCCTTCTATCCTCATATCATCCCCCTTAACACCACGCACATCCACCTTCCCGTGTTTATTATAAAACTGAATCTCATCATAACCGCTTACATCTAGTGTAATCAACTGGTGTTCGCGATGAACTTGGCTTTGCAACTGCAGACCAAGGCATACAGTAATGATCAACAACATGATTTGTTTCATATTCTCTTTATTTATAGGATCGTTCTAAGACTTTCCTTCAAATGAATTCTAGTCTCTGTTTCGATATTTTCAGATTGTAGTAGTTGATTCCATTTATCAGCAGAACTCTTCTCCTCAAGCGCGATCATCACATCAGCTAACTCGAGCTGAACTATAGGAGAATCTTGGTGTGGGATAGCTTCGATGAGATAAGCTCTAGCCTCGGGAATGTGTGAAAAAGCAACCATTGTCTCGATAGCTATCAGCCGTACATTGACATTTGGGTCATTTATAATCACCTTATTTAGTGCATCAATAATCTTCAGGTCTGGGTTTTCTTCATCCTTAACTTGATGAATACCTTTTATACGCTTCATAGCTGAAGGCGTTTTTTCAAGAGAGGCAAATTGTACGCGACTATCTTCTTCAGCTGCTAGGCTCACTTCACTTTTTTCACTTACCACACCTCCAAAGTCAATCCAATTACCAGCGATCATACCTAATACAAAAGTCGCTGCGATCGCAAACTTAGTGGGATTCAACCATCTTGATATTCCAGCTGGCTTAAGAGACTCATCATGTCTAATATTTTGAATCGGTTCAATACCATCGCGCTTTAGCTTTGTATCTAACATCCCATAAAAAGCGTCATCCATCTGTGGTCGTATGGATGGGACGTCTATCTCACCTAGGTCTTTCCAAGTCTCGAAGATCGCAGCGATATCCTTAGCATCCTTGCTATAAAGATCTTGTAGCCGCTCGACATACATCTCTTTATTCGAAAGGTTACTTGCTAGTAACTCCGCCAGTTCCAATTCATAAGGCTGACTATCATTTCTGTCCATAGGATTCATCAATACTCTTTTACTAGTTCTTTAATCTCTGATAGCCCTCTCATCACCCTCGACTTGATGGCACTTTCAGAGCAGTCGGACATTTCGGCTATCGTCTTATAGTCCATACCATGATATCTACTTAAGATGATCGCATCCTTTTTATCAGGAGATATCCGATCTAGTGCTTTCTTTAGTTTTGACTTTTGATCTTGCTCAGACATCATATATGATGCTTTCACACTGATCGATGCTTCTATGCGATCATTATCGATCTCCACTGATTGGCGCATTGGATCGTTCTTTCTGACATTATCAAGCCAAGTGTTACGCGCTATCCTAAATAACCAATAGTTGAATGCTCCTGTACCTTTAAACTGATCTTTGTACCTAAGTACCTTGATGAAGACATTCTGCACGAGATCTTCACTCATGTATCTATCGTTAGAACATCGATAGAAATACGCAAATAGGCTTTCTTTATGGCGTTCATACAATAGGCCAAGTCTACCGGTCTGACCAGCTTGCACTTGTTGCATGATCTCGAGATCCGAAAGGTTATCCAAGTAGTTGATCGTTTGAAAGGAAAACTTACGGTATTTTCAGAAGTTGCAGAAGTCCGAAAAAAAAGTAGAAAACTTTAGGCCTCCATCTGAAGGAAAGTCTTAATTCATCCCTTTACCTCCTCCCATATTCTGGAGGTTACGCATCATATTTTGCATGTTATTACCCTTGCTCATCATGTGCATCATCTTTTTCATCTGATCAAATTGCTTGATAAACATATTGATCTCATGGATATTGTGCCCGCATCCTTTGGCTATCCTTTTCTTGCGTGACATGTTCAGCAGGTCCGGGTTTGTTCTTTCCGAAGGAGTCATAGACTGGATGATAGATTCGACTTTAGCAAAAGCATTATTATCGATATCCAAGTTCTTTGTCATTTTACCCATACCTGGGATCATATTCATAAGACTCTTGAGATCACCCATGCGTTTGATCTGATCTATCTGCTTGAGGAAGTCGTTGAAGTCAAACTTATTTTTCTTGATTTTCTTCTCAAGCTTAGCCGCTTCTGCTTCATCAAATTGATCTTGTGCACGCTCTACAAATGAGACGATATCTCCCATACCTAGGATCCTCTGCGCCATCCGCTCTGGATAGAACATATCGAGTTGATCCATCTTCTCGCCTGTACTGATAAACTTGATTGGCTTTCCGACAGTATACTTGACAGAGAGAGCTGCTCCTCCCCTAGTATCACCATCTAACTTCGTAAGTACTACACCGGTATAATCGATTCTATCATTAAAGGCCTTGGCAGTGTTAACTGCATCTTGACCAGTCATAGAGTCGACTACAAAGAGAGTTTCATTAGGATCTATGCCATCTTTGATGGCTGCGATCTCGTTCATCATCTCTTCATCTACAGCCAGACGTCCAGCAGTATCGACTATAACGACATCTAGCTTATTATCAACAGCGTGTACCATCGCGTTCTGAGCGATTTGTACGGGATTCTTATTATCGGGTTCCTTATAGATCTCTACACCGACTTGTTCGGCAAGTACGGTAAGCTGATCGATGGCGGCAGGACGATATACATCACATGCCGTCACGAGTACTTTTTTATTCTTTTTTTCTTTGAGCCACTTGGAGATCTTTCCAGTAAAGGTGGTTTTACCAGAGCCTTGTAATCCTGCGATAAGTATCACAGTCGGCTTGCCATTGAGATCTACTCCTACCGCTTCGCCACCCATCAGTTCAGTCATCTCGTCCATGACGATCTTGACCATAAGCTCTCCCGGCTTAACAGACTTTAGGACATTAGCTTGTCCCATGGCCGTTTCCTTGATATTATCGGTAAACTCCTTGGCTATCTTATAGTTAACATCTGCACCAACTAGTGCCCTTCGGATCTCTTTGATGGACTGGGCTACATTGATCTCTGTAAGCTTCCCATCACCCTTGAGGTTTTTAAAGGCTCCGTCTAATTTTTCACTCAGTGAATCAAACATGCTACTTTCTATTACGTGCTGCGAATATAGATATACATGGTACTATTATGCCAATATTACCCGTGAGAGATATAAATGGAATCAAAGTCCACCACCTCAGAAGTACATATGTCCTCGATACTCCACACTCACCGAGATGAAGTACTTGAGATAGAGATATCGCGGTATGCCTTGACCCTAATCTACATTTACGAAAGTGATCTAAGCGTTGTTGGACTCGACACTGACATTGAGTATATCCTGATCGAAAAGATATAAACCACTCTTTTCATCACCTATTAGCTCAAGCTTATCGTTGAGTATACGGGCCAGCGCCTCTTCCTCGATTTGCTCAGCGACATACCACTGGAGGAAGTTGTGAGTTGCATAGTCCTTCTCCTTCAGAGATATATCGACGAGGTTATTGATACTCTCCGAGACCATAATCTCATGGTTAAGTAGTTCTTTGAATGCATGACTTATCGATGGATATGTAAGCTTAGGTTGCTCGAGGGCTGGTATCATGGCAAATCCCCCTCTTTCATTGATAAAGTGCACAAGCTTGAGCATGTGCATTCTCTCTTCATCACTATGTCTATAGAAGAAAGCCGTTACATTATCTATCCCTGGTTGTATCTCAGCCCATGAGGCCATGGCCAAGTATACTTGTGAGGACTGCGCCTCTATAAGTACTTGAGTATTGAGTGCATCTTGCATCTTCTTGGTAAGCATCCTTTAGTTTTTGATTCTGCTAATGTACTAATAACAGCTCAGGCATTCCCTTGTTGCAACTACCTCTACGATATCAGAAAACCTTGGTTTAGATGAGAATTACAGGGTTTATATGGATACGAATCCAAGTAAACCCCAAGTAATCTAGAGCCGATTAAGTCGGTTTTTTGATTAAGAAATCATTTATAACCGAAGCCACTTCTTACTATGCGAATACTCATCGGGTTCTTTTCAGCCTTTCTCATGATCAGTTGCGCTCACAAGAGCACTAAAGCGTCTCTCGAAGCACACTCAGATATTAATAAACAAGAGGACTATACTTTCGTCAACACAGAAGATAATCGATATATCATGTTCAAGCATGATGATACCATCGTAGATGAGATAGGTGCCGAAGATGTACGTGTCATAACAACTAATTACGATCGACGATCAGAGCGTGAGGTCGTCATCAGATATACCTCGAGTCATCTTTCATCTCAACGGGTCTTAAAGCTAGTAGAGCTGCTTACGGCTTTTGGAGTTGCTGAGGATGATATCGCATACTCTTTTATCAGAGAAGAGCTTCAACCATATGATGATCTTATCCAGCTCAGTCTAAGACCTAAAAGCAAACGTAACTTTTATGCGGCCCAGTAATCCTAAGTTTTCACTTACGTAAATATTTGAACCATGAACTTGATAAAAATTTTCTTCGTCTCCATCTCTTTTTTAGTCTGCTCATCGATATCTGCACAACAAGAGAGTGTACTATCAGAATCGAAGCGCATCATCGTATTGCAAGATGATCAAGCATCTGTCGCGGTACTCAACCAAGAAGGATTTGTCCTCAGAAACATCATCGACATCCCAAGCTATTTCTCCGATAACCACCCTGACGAATACTACATCGAAGCTTCTTATAAAGAACTGTCAGATCATCAACTCGAGAAAGAACTGAAAGAAAACGTACTTACTATAAAGACTCTCGCATCAAACCAATTAGAGCCTTCTGAAAACCAATAGAACTATTATTTGACCAGCGACGTAGTTCTGCCCGTTCTTGCTACCACAAGGATGGGCATTTTTATTTTATCTCGAATACAGCGTAAGAGCCCAACGTTACAATCTCATCACCAAATACTCCTGAAAACTGCCTAGATGTACCATCTACTTGCTTAAGATTTATCACTTGGTCAGTCCCAACCAATGCTACATCATCATTATCTCTTAGATATCCAAACATGAGGATTTTATACTTCTCAGTAAGCGATTTTTCTGGTGTGCGATCGAGTGTCGGAAGTCTAAGGTCTACGACAAGGTACTTCACTCCTACACTTTTGAAATAATCCGTTAGACCTGATCGACTTGGGTATTTCTTCGTCAAAGCATAGAAATAACTTATCGTGTTATCCTCAAATATCCTTTTATGGTTTTGATGGATCTCATAATTGAGTGATGCGCCAAATTGGAAGATGAGCTTATCATCACTGTTGATTTTATCCAAAGCCATAGGTAAATTGGCAGAAAGCTGCTGGAGGCTCATTCTTCTATCAGCCTGACCGATCATATAAGGGTATATTCTATGATCGGTGATAAGTTTGCCATTATCAGGGTGATCTTTTTGATAGCCACTGATATTTGATATCCTAGCAGTGTATGCCAAGAGTGCGTAGGAACCTAGTACGACTATAAATAAGACAGATCTTAGCATTCGTATACGTTCTGACATAACAGATCGACTAGTCTTAGCAAGAAGAACATATCCAAGAGGTATCATCAAAAGTCCATACCAGATGATACCACCACTAAGTATCCACCAAAGGAAAAAGTAGATACTCCCAAGTATCCAGAGGAAACCATTGATAAGAGTTACTTTCTTACGAAGCACCATTATTAATGCGAACATCAGAAGACCGATGATAATCGGATACGTAGTATAGTCCTGGGCTTCAGTAAAGTGATCAACTATGAATACTATCGGTTCTGTTATATATGCACCGAGCGTATATAAGACTTCTAGGATCTCTTGAGTCCAACCTTTGTTACCGGCCACAGATTGGCTTAGATCATCAGATGTTGGATTATAACTATTTAACATGTTGTCTCTAATAAAACTGAACCTATAGCAGGTGAAGAGATAAAGTAGAGAACATATGAGAACGGTATAAAAAAGTCGCTTTTTTCTAAAAGTAAAAATCAAAAGAGATATAGGCAGAAGGGCAAAAAGAGCATATCCTATATCAACAAATCTGCCTTGCTGATTAATCTGCATAGTCATATCATAAGGTATAGTGATATATCTATATGCCAGGTCTTCGTACCCAAAGTATCGTTGTATCTCTTCCCGGACAGCATCTTGAGCTTCTAGTGCTATTTGTTGCTTTTCGGATGACTCCTGACCCATCCCATCGATAGTTATGAGTTGGAGGGTAAGCAGGACTAGGGCCTGCAATATGATATGAGTTATGCTAGCTTTAATATTACTAAATTACGGTAAGTCTTACATATATGAATAATATAAATATGTTCCAACAACAAACCTATATATCTAGAAGAGATGACCTACGTAGGCTGATAGGCAGCGGAAAGATACTACTTCTCAGCAATGATCATTCGCCAAAGAATTACAAAGACAATTACTATCATTTTAGACAAGACAGCACCTTCTTGTACTACACAGGGATAAATCAACCAAACATGCATCTAGTCATAGATGCAGATCAAGGGATAGATACTCTATATGGTGATGACCCGTCTATAGATGACATCATATGGGAAGGACCACAACCAAGTATAAAAGAGATTGCTCAACTCGCGGGTATCAGTCAAACTAAAAAACTGCAAGCACTGTATGATGAGGATTTGATAGCATCGCATTATCTACCTCCTTATCGTGGCCAACAGACATTGATGTTGTCTTCTCTTACGGGCATATCTACCCAGGAGATAGAAGATCGCGCCAGCAAAAAACTTATCTCATCCGTCATCCGCCAGAGAAGTAGAAAATCTGAAGAGGAACTGATCCAGATGGATGATGCCGTAGATCGCACTTATAAGATGCATATCAATGCTATGCGACATACCAAAGCGGGCATCATAGAATCTGTACTTGTCGGAAAAGGTGCTGATGTAGCTCATAGCTTTAATACTGAGTTAGCATATCCAGCCATATTAACGACTAGAGGCGAAGTACTCCATAATCACCACCACCATAGAGAACTAAGATCTAGCGATCTCATCCTCTGTGACATGGGCTGCGAATCCGATCTTCACTATGCAGGCGACATCACGCGTACATGGCCCGTGAGTGGAAAGTGGACTGAACAACAGAAAGATATATACACCATCGTCCATGACGCATATCAAAGCGCAGTTGACATGCTAAGGCCTGGCGTGGCTTTCAAAGATGTCCATCACAAGGCTTGCACCACTATAGCCACCGGTCTCTTCTCTCTTGGTATTATGAAAGGCGATCCCCATGAAGCTGTCCAACAAGGCGCACATACGATCTTCTTTCCTCATGGACTAGGTCATATGATAGGACTCGATGTGCATGACATGGAAAATCTGGGTGAAAACTTAGTTGGATACTCTGATGAGATTCAACGAAGCCAGGAGTTTGGGTTTCGATCTTTACGGCTCGGAAAAAAATTAGAAGAAGGATATGCCCTGACCATAGAACCTGGCATCTACTTTATCAACGAACTCATCGAGCTAAGGAAAAGTCAAGGAGCGCATATCGATTTTATAAACTACGGAGTACTTGAGAATTATAAAGACTTCGGTGGCATACGACTGGAAGATAACTACGCGATAACAGCAAGTGGATATCGCAAGTTGGGAAACACAAGTCTTGATCTCGCTCCCGAAAAGATAGAAGAGATTATGGCTTCTTAGCTTTACTACTAGAAGAGCCGATGAGAGATGCAACGATACCTAATAGTAGACAGGAAAGTATGATTCCCAGACTTACAAGATTAGGTATATGATACACATGAGATAAGAGCATCTTGACACCCACAAATGTCAATATCGCAATCAAGCTGTATTCCAGATAGACGAACTTCTCAAGCATATTAGATAAAAAGAAGTACATGGACCTAAGCCCTAGGATCGCCAGTATGTTAGATGAAAAAACT
>CAYYBR010000164.1:0-9557 GCA_964470035.1 uncultured Saprospiraceae bacterium | reverse complement strand
CTCTCGCACCAGGGGGCTCATTCATCTGTCCGAATACTAGCGTTGCTTTAGAATCCTTAAGTGCTTCTTTGCTGATCTTAGAGAGATCCCATCCACCAGCTTCCATGGAGTGTAAGAATTCTTCTCCGTATTTGATAACATCTGACTCGAGCATCTCTCTGAGTAGATCGTTACCTTCTCTTGTTCTTTCTCCTACACCGGCAAATACTGTTATCCCTTCATACGCCTTAGCGATGTTATTAATCAGCTCCATGATAAGAACCGTCTTTCCTACACCGGCACCTCCAAAGAGTCCGATCTTTCCTCCCTTAGAGTATGGCTCGATCAAGTCGATCACTTTGATACCCGTAAAGAGAACTTCCGTCTCTGTACTTAAGTCTTCGTATGCAGGTGGTTTTCTGTGTATAGGATAGGCATTCTCATCAGCTTTGACCTCACCGATACCATCGATGGCTTGACCCACTACGTTAAACAGTCTTCCTTTTATGACATCTCCCACAGGCATAGCGATCGGTCGTCCAGTATCTTCTACTGGCATCCCGCGAGTAAGTCCATCGGTAGCATCCATAGCGATTGCTCTGATACTGTCTTCACCGAGGTGTTGCTGACATTCTAATACGAGTTTCTCACCATTAGGTCGACCGATGGTAAGTGCATTCAATATTTCTGGTAGTACCGCTCCTTCTGCCTCAAAACTTACATCCACTACTGGGCCTATTATTTGCTTGATCTTTCCGATGTTCGCCATGCTATATTGCTTCTGAAATTTTGCGCGAAGATAGTGTTATATCTAAGGTTTTGACAGTCCCATTTGCATAAATATTTCACAGTAAATAGATCTTTGCGGACTTCTCTGATTTTCACCATAAATCACTGCTTATCATGCTGTCAGCGAATAATATATGGTGCACTTTCGATCAATATTTGGTTTAGTCAGGCTCACAGGTTAAAGTGGCATTGGTATTAGTATAAAGCACGGCGCCTAACTCGACAGTTATGGTGCTGCACACCGCCTCTATTAGACTTGGCACACTCACTGTTTTTCCTGAAGGAATAATCACATGATCACACCCTTCTGGGATGATACCTTTACTCCATGAACCAGGCGTGTCCCAGGTACCCACATCAGGGCCTATCCATGTATTATCAACATGGCATGCCCCTGTACAATCCAGCATATCCCCTGAAAAACTCCACCCCTCATCGATCAATGATTGTCGTGCTTGAGCACCTTCGCAATATTTTAGCCCCTCTGCTCCGACAGGAACATTAACCTGCGGGTTCTCCAAAGAACCCAATTTATTAAGTGTAGCATCATAATTCTGTACATCTATAGCTGAATTATTGAAGGCCGTAAACAGAGACTCAACACTTAAAAAGTCCCAACTGCCCAAGGACTGATTAAAGCTTGAAGCATTAAAAAAAAGACCATCCATAAATCTGACCCCCGCAACATTCCAGTTGTCCAGTGGTTGGTTAAAACTTGACGCGCCACTAAACATAGTGGAAAGAGCAATTGCACTTGATACATCCCAGCTATTCAGCGGCTGATTAAAACTTGAAGCACCATTAAAAACACCGGAAAGTATTATAACTCCTGATACGTCCCAGCTATTCAACGGTTGATTAAAGCTGGTTGCTTCTTGAAACATTAGGTTCATATTAGTAACATTAGATGTCTTAGCACCCCATGCATTTATGTTCTGATTAAACGAAGTTGCACTTCTAAACATTGAAATCATCGAGGTCACATTGGATACATCCCATGAGTCTAATGGTTGATTAAAGTTACTTGCGTCACGAAACATTTGACTCATAGATGAAACGTTGGACACATCCCAATCATTAAGCTCTTGATTAAATAAAGTCGCACCTTTAAACATCTCAGACATGCGTTCTATATTAGAAACATCCCAATGATCGATATTAGCATTAAAGCTAGATGCATCTTTAAACATGCCGAACATAGACCTCACATTTGAAAGATCAGGAACGTCAAGGGCATCGATACTTGACAAACTTGAATTGTAAAACATAAGAGACATGTCTAGCCAATTTATTTCTCCCCATTGATCTACAGAAGTTATTAAAGTTTGGCTAGTTGGAGATATACCAAAAGTTGGAAACTGACCCTTAATCCTTATAGTCTGAGTGCCTGCAGAACCAAAGTCAAGAGATATATCTCCAGTCACACCTACATTATCATAAACACCGTCATTATTCCAGTCAATATCATAATTGTAATCATAAGAAATGCTGGTTACAAACCCAATTGAAGTGGAAGATGAGGTTGTCTCCCACGTAGTTATAAACTCTGCCTCTCGACAATCTTCTTCATCACCGATAATATTCCATTCAAATGGAGACTGCGTAAGCATAGCTCTAGCATGATGTCCATTACAATACTTCACATTTAGAGCTCCGACATCAACAAGGGGCTGTACAGATGGTAATGAGGCCCATCCAATCAAAGTGCGATCATAGTTTTTGCGGCTCAACCCACTATTATCAAAAATCCCAGTAAGATCAATGGCAGATGACACATCCCAGTTTCCAAGGTCTTGGTCAAATACACTGGCATCTTCGAACACTTTACGTATCTCGGTCAGGTGGGATACAGACCAGCCAGATATATCCTGATTAAAAGCTTTCGCATTTCTAAACATCGAATTAATAGAATTACAGCCAGTGATGTTCCAACTACTGATATCAGCATCAAATAAATCCGTGTCTTGAAAAGTACCAATCATAATCCCCACATCCGACACATCCCACCCCCCTATATCTCCATTAAAAATCGATGCTCCCTTAAACATTTGAGTCATGGAACTTACATTCGATAAGTCTGGAATATCAATCGCTCTTAGAGTGAGATTAGAACAACCTTCAAATGAACTATTAAACGTAGTCCAGACTTGAGTTCCCCACTGTCGAATTTCTATTAGTTTTTGTGCATCACCCCCATCATTAAAATGTATACTAGGGAAAGTGCCCTTTATGCGAACGATGTACTCTCCTACAGCTCCAAAATCATGAGTTATATCAGTTGTCACACCGGTATCATCATACACCCCATCATTGTTCCAGTCCACATCATATTTATAAGTTAGAGATGGGTTTATGGGTATTTCAAATGAAGTATTGTTGGTAACACCTGGAAGATCTGTTCTGATCTTTATGATAAAAGCATCCGCTTGGGCCAGCGCAGAATAAGAAGTAAAAACTCCGATTACAAAAAGGAAGAATGGTCGATACAGGGACATGGCTGCAGTAATTTTCTGCAAGTTATGTCTAGACCAAAGTCACATACCCATACTTTGGTATGGGTGCTAAAGAATTATCTAATTCATGCAGCTTCCAACCAAAATTGGTTAGCCTGATCACCTGGAACAATCTTTACTTCTTCCATATTTATCATCTCCAATAAGCTTAAAAAAGTAATGATCGCATGCATGCGATCACGGAGTTCTCCAAAAAGCGACTCAAAGGATGTCTTCTGATTGATCCTAACTTTTGCTAATATATAGTCCTTTTGTTCTTCTACAGTGTAGTCATACTTGAAGACAATATGGCGAGGCTTAGTATTTCGAATCTCCATATTGCGCATGACCGTCTGGAAGCTCTTGAGCAACTTAAATAGCGTAAGCGACTCCAGTTCCACATCTACCAGAGCCTTCTCAGCGATGCTTCTAAGCTCTTTGCGAGAGTTACCTCGCCTAGTGATCTGCTTTCTTTCTTCTTCGAGTACTCGAAAGTCATCAAGGACATCCTTGAATCTCTTGTACTCAAGAAGCTTTTGCGCCAACTCTTGGCGAGGATCTATCTCATGACCCTCCTCGTCAAGCTCAGGCCTAGGCAGTAACATCTTTGCCTTGATCCTCATCAGAGTTGCTGCGACGAGTATAAACTCACTGGCCACATCTATATTAAGTTCTTCAAGATTGCGGATATAACCAAGAAAGTCATCTGCGATCTTGGCGATCGGGATATCCATGATATCTATCTCATCGCGCTCTATAAAGAAGAGGAGCAGATCGAAGGGGCCTTCAAACTGCTTGATCTTTATCGTAAAGTTGGTATCTGCTACCACTCTCATATCGCGAAGGTAAGTAAAGACGAGTTATCAAAGATATCGATCACTAATCGTAAACATCTTTTGATCCAGTCATGTTAAAGTGAGCATGAAAAAGATAATTCTCTTCGCTGTTGCCATGTTAATTTCATTGATAATTATGGGCCAAAAAGATGCAAAGTCTCAGAAGATTATAGATCAAGCTATCCAGGCCCATGGAGGAGATCTCTATCAGTCGGCAGCATACTCTTATAGCTTCCGCGACCACGAGTATAGTTATCAGCGAGATGGAGGGTCATATAGATATGAAAAGTATCATCCAGGAAAAAACACAAGAGATGTCTTGGACAATCAAGGATTTACAAGATATATAAATGATGACGAGCAACAATTGAGCCCCAAGCAGACGGCGGCTTATTCTGAATCCGTCAATAGCGTACATTATTTTGCTTTTCTACCTTACTTTTTGAATGATCCAGCTGTCAATCATAAATGGATAGGCGAGACTACTATCAAAGGTGAGGCATACGACAAACTCGAGATAACTTTCGATCAAGAAGGTGGTGGAAAAGACTTCCAAGACATTTACGTCTATTGGATTCATAAGTCTAGTCACACTGTGGACTACTTAGCCTATTCTTTTCATGTGAATGGTGGAGGTGTGAGATTTAGATCTTACTATAATCGAAGAAATGTCGATGGTATCATCTTTCAGGATTATATCAATCATAAGCACGACAAGACAACACCTGTTCATCAGCTTGATCGCCTTTTTGATGAAGGCAAACTCATAGAACTTTCGAGGATTGAGCTAAAAGATATCAAGAAGATATAAGGTCTCCGCTCTACTCATACAGCCCTTTAAGTGTATGATAGCGAGAGCTCTGAGGTCAAGACAAGTACAGAAGAAAGTTTTTTGCCCTTTCGGAAATGCTGATTAGACGTATCGAGCTCGAAGGTTAGGGGCATTAAAAAGCCCAAGTTTGCTCCCAAACTCAGGCTCTTTCGACTAAGGTCTCAAAATAAGAAAACTACTTCTTATCGGTTCTTGGACACCTATACGAGATCAAATATATAAAATTTCTGTATAAGTTATCTACTGATTAACTGAGTATTACAGATTATAGTTCATCATATATCAATAATTGTTACATATGTAGGTGTTTGTTCCTGCACATAGGTGAGTATTCATTGTTCTGAAGACAGATAAGAATCGCTTCATCCGAATTTAATCTTGAATTATATGCTCTCACCCATAGATTCTAAAATCATAACTGAATGATGAACATTCAATTATTTGATATTATAATCTTAGCTATACTTAGCATGAAAAGGTTGGAAGCTTAGGATGCTTATTCTCTATACATAGATGAAGTAGAGGATACCTTTCTCAAGCCGAATTCAACAGAGGCATTAAAAAAATTGAAAGGTAATAAGTTGAGTGTTCAACTCGAGTCCTGTGACAAGCCTTGATAACTATACTATAGCACTAGTTATTTCTAAGGTCAGAAACTAGTAAATACTCCGAAGGAATAAGATGGTGCCGCGAAAATGATCTCACCTCTAATGGCAGAAGCATAACCAAAGCTAACACCCCATTTTTCGCCGATATTATACGCTAGTTCTCCGCCTAGCGTGACGAACTCTGTATTGTTAGCAAATATGCTTGTTGAATTTGATGTTTCTGCTGTGTCACCATTCTTGAGCGACTCGATAGCATTTACTCTTCCTATCACCCAAAGTTTCTGATTGAAGATCTTTGCTCCTAATTCTGCAGTATATCTGACCTCATCAGAAAAGCCATTAGTCCGATTGTTAAATCCAAGACTGAAGTTGGCGTACAAAGGAGTATTATTATTCTGCCATGAAGTACCTGCGTCGATAGTAAGAAGCTGGTTAAACTCTCCATCTCCGATCTGCAATTGACCTTGTGTTCCTCCTGAATCATTTCCGAAAGGGAGACCAAAAGTAGCTGTCGCTGCAACTGATAATCCACGTCCAGGTTTTGTAAGGCCGTACTTAAAAGATAAATCTGTATCTCCTATACCATTTATAGCTTCACCGGGTGTTATGATCTCTGCTGTAGTGCCTGATATTATATTGTTCTGATAGGTTCTGCTAAAGAACGGAAGGTATAAAACTGCAGTTAGTCTATCTGTGATACCGTACTCGGCATATATGCTTGAATTAAATATCCCAGTAGTTACGTTAGGGTCTATCCTACCCTGATCTGTATAGTGCCTGTCTGATATAAGCCACCACTGTGATAGTTTAAAATACCCTTGTCCTTTGGGTTGTGGCCATCCTCCACCTGCAGTCAATGCTAGTGTGGTAGTTGTTAAAAGCAGGGCAGTAAATAGAACTCTAAAAAGATTCATCTGATGTAATTGTCTTATGTGAAATATAAAAGGCAAGTGTTACTCAATGGCTCCGTCACCAACTTTCACATTAAAAGGCCTGCAGAAATATAAGAGGTAGTTAAATTCATTGAGCCCAACACCTTCTATCTCATAGCTATGAGCACCTCTGAATACAGTTACTTCGCCAACCTCAAAACCCCCTGCTATACTTCGCGGGTTGTTCGTTAGATATAAATAAAACCCAGGCAAAGATGAAGAAGCAACATAGTTTTCAGCTACATCCAAAATGAGATTACCTTCATCATTCACACTTAGTTCAAAATCTCCTTCTAGATCGTAGAAGGTTGTGGTACGGATAACTCCTGTCCGTACTGCGGCCACCTCGGTCTCGGCTGTGACTGTACCTGCTACAACATTAAATGATACTGTTATGTCGTCATCAGGTGTCTGAGCGGTTACAGATATTTCTACTTCACCAGGACTTAAAGCTACTGCTAGTCCTGTGCGAGAGACTGCGATAACACTTGGATCACTCGAAGTCCACTCTACGTCTGTATCTTCTTGCACTCCGACATTATTAAAGAATACGATATCAAACTGAAATTCTGACCCGACAGCCAGAGAATCAATCTGATTATTAACTCTCAAAACTGGATCTATCATATCATCGATGATATCATCACCGATACATGAGGATAGAAGTATAGCCAAGAAAGAAACTATCAATACATTTTTCATAGCAGCTTTTTATGAAACCTATTTATACTAAAGCATACAAGTGGATCTACCAAATGGTTGCAATCTGAAATGAGAAACGCTGTGTAGTAACAATTATTTAAGATTGTATTAGTATTTCTACGTTCCTCATAGCAAAGAAGTAGATTAGAGTTGGATTGTCTTCATATATGGAAGGGTTTGATAAGTCACGAGTCATTAATTTTTCTGATGCTGTCTTTTCGATTGCAGCTACTCTTCTTGTTTTAGATCTAGGCATCCCTACACCAGAAGAGATTTACACATCTAGTGTAGCCTTAGAACTCAGCAAAAGAGTGCCTTCATTTATAGGCTTTGTGGTAAGTTTTTTCGTGATCTTTCTTTTTTGGAAAGACCATATGCACAACCTCAGCTATGTAAAGAAAGTCGATAGTAAGCTATTATCGACTAACATAATGACTTTACTATTTATCGTCCTTTTGCCTTTTACAACTGGATTCTATGTTGCCGCTTTTAATGAGGCAGCTGCTTTTAGACTTTACTGTCTTAATATAATTGCCCTTGGTATATGCAATCTGATGACTATCCGACACGTCTTTAGCCTGGCACCTAACAACTCAACAATGTTGAGACCAAACAAAAATTTGCTAACGTACTTAGGTCTGAATATGGTCGGGGTATGGAGCTTATCTGCTATAACAGCAGAACAGCTACCTCAACTTTCTCGATGGCTCTTCTTCCTGATTTTTATATTCAACTACTTTATCGATAGATACTGGGGAATGAAATCTGAGTAAGGCTATACCTATTAGCATGGAAATTACTCAAGTATATGGTGCCTAAGAAGATTTATAAAGTCTTTAGAAGCGCTATAGTATCTCTGACTACAGATTCCAGTTTTTCAAACTCTCGATTAGCTACTATCTCTTTAGAGATCAGCTTACTGCCCATACCTACACAAGAAGCACCAGCCTGTATCCAACCTTTCAGATTTTCTGGATCAGTACTTACACCACCGGTAGGCATAATCGATGTCCAAGGTTGAGGTGCTTTAATTGATTTTATCATGCCCGGACCGTACACACTACCTGGGAAAAGTTTTATCAGCTCAGCACCTAGTTCTTCAGCTCGACATACATCGGCCAGGCTCCCGCATCCTGGAGACCACATAACCTTACGTCGATTGCACACAAGTGCTATATCTTCTCTTAATACTGGTGTAACAATGAAGTTGGCACCTAAGGACATATACAAACTTGCCTGTCCAGCATCTGTAACTGAACCAACACCCAATATCATCTCTGGAGTCGCTTGGGTACAATGCTCTACTAAGGAGTCAAAGACTTTATGGGCTCGATCTCCTCTACTTGTAAATTCAAATACTCTAGCTCCTCCACGGTAACATGCTTCTACTATTTGTATGAGTATATCGACATCTCCATGATAACAAAGAGGCACTAGCCTCACCTTTTCCATGGTTTGAAATACTTCAATTCTGGACCATCTAGCCATAAGTTTAATTTTTTACTTGTGCTCCACTATCTACTGACTCTTCCGCTAGCATCACCACTCATCAGTTTTTCTACTTCTTCTTTAGTAGCTAGGTTAGCATCTCCATATATGGTATGCTTTAGGCATGAAGCAGCAACTGCAAAATCTAATGCCTTCTGATCATCCTTATAAGACTTTAGTCCATATATAAGGCCACCCATAAAGCTATCACCTCCCCCAACTCGATCAACGATATGAGTGATCTGATATGTTTTGGTTGTCAGCAAGTCAGTACCGTTATAAAGAACTCCCGACCACGAGTTATGTGATGCGCTGATCGATCCTCTTAAAGTAACGATCGCCTTTTTACATCTAGGGAATCTCTTCATCAGTTGCTGACATACTGAGAGATAGGACTGTGCATGCACAGAGTCACCCTTCGTTACATCAACTCCTTCTGGATGAATGTCAAAATGCTTTTCCGCATCTTCTTCGTTGCCTAATATAACATCACATCCCTCTACTAAGGCAGGCATAACTTCAGATGGATGCTTGCCGTATTTCCACAACTTCTTACGATAGTTGAGGTCTGTAGAAACCGTTATACCGAGTTCGTTAGCCTTTTTAATCGCTTCAAGACAAACATCCGCAGCTCCCTGAGAGATAGCCGGAGTTATACCTGTCCAATGAAACCAATCAGCACCTTCGAAAGCAGCTTCCCAATCGATCATGCCTGGCTCTATAGACGACATAGCCGAATGTGCCCTATCATATACTACTTTAGCTCCCCTAGAAACAGCACCTATCTCTAGAAAATAAATTCCTAATCTTTCCCCTCCTCTTGCGATATGACTTGTGCCCACATTGCGCTTTCTCATTTCCATAAGGGCACATTCTCCGATATCTGTATGAGGAAGCCT
>CAYYBR010000163.1:7579-9614 GCA_964470035.1 uncultured Saprospiraceae bacterium | reverse complement strand
GACGGAACTCCAGACAACATCCCTGAAGGAGTTATCACCTCTGCTAATACCAATGGTGATCTCGGTTGGGTAGTTACAGATGATGAAGGTTATATCCTTGGCTTACCTCCTACTCCTAGCGCAGTCAACTTCGATACACCAGGTGCAGGTACCTGCCTCATCTGGAGGATAGCTTCTATTGGAGAGCTTTCTGGAGTGGCTATGGGACTTAACGCTAGTGACATACAAGGATGTTTCTCTCTTTCGAATCCAATCGAAGTGATAAGAAACAATGCAAGCGGATGCGATGCCAATGGTGGTGAGCTTTTTGGTGGACCTTTCACTTTTAATGAAGTAGGTGATGGAACTCCTGATATGATTCCTGCTGGCTCTATAACTTCTGCAAATACTAATGGTGATCTCGGTTGGGTAGTTACCGATGATGAAGGTTATATCCTTGGCTTACCTCCAACTCCTAGCGCAGTCAACTTTGATACGCCAGGTGCTGGGACTTGCCTTATCTGGAGGATAGCTTCTATAGGTGAACTTTCTGGAGTGGCTATGGGACTTAACGCTAGTGACATACAAGGATGTTTCTCCCTTTCGAATCCAATCGAAGTGATAAGAAACAACTCAAGCGGATGTGATGCCAATGGTGGTGAGCTTTTTGGTGGACCTTTCACTTTTGACTCTGTTGGAGATAGAACCCCTGATAATATACCAGAAGGAGCTATCACCTCTGCTAATACTAATGGTGACCTCGCTTGGATTGTAACAGATAACGCTGGCTACATTCTTGGTATGCCACCTTCTCCAAGTGCAGTAGACTTTGATACTCCTGGTGCAGGCACATGCTTGGTCTGGAGACTTGCATCTTTTGGCGAGCTCACAGGTGTTGGTATGGGTCTAAACGCTAATGATATCCAAGGCTGCTTCAGCCTATCCAACCCAATAGAAGTTATTAGAACTAATGCTAGTGGGTGTGATGCCAATGGCGGAGAACTTTTTGGTGGACCTTTCACTTTTAATGAAGTAGGCGATGGAACTCCAGACAACATTCCTGAAGGGGCTGTCACCTCTGTAAATACTAATGGTGATCTGGCTTGGGTTGTTACAGACGATTCAGGATATATACTTGGCTTACCTCCTACTCCATCCGCTGTTAACTTTGATAGTCCTGGCGCGGGCACTTGCTTGATCTGGAGACTAGCTTCTTTTGGTGAACTTACTGGTGTAGCTGTTGGACTTAATGCTGAAGATATACAAGGATGCTTTAGCCTTTCAAATCCTATACAAGTTATCAGAAACAACGCTAGTGGTTGTAATGCTAACGGTGGAGAACTATTCGGTGGTCCGTTTACCTTCACTTCCGTAAATGATGGTACTCCAGACAATATTCCTGAAGGTGCTATCACTCTAGCTAATATCAACGGGGAAAATTTTGCTTGGGTCGTTACCGATGAAACAGGTAGTATTCTTGGTTTACCCCCTACTCCATCTGCTGTTAACTTTGACACTCCGCCTCCAGGTGTATGTTTCATATACCACCTTGCCTTTGATGGTGATATAGGAGGGCTTGGAGTTGGAGAAAATATTGATGACCTCTCTGGTTGCTTCAATCTGTCAGCTAATTCAGTACAAGTAACTAGGATGGCAGCTTCAACAGTATGTGACGCTAACGGAGGAACACTCACTGGCGGACCTTTCACCTTTGATGCTGTCGGTGACGGAACGCCAGATATGATCCCTGCAGGTTCTATCACTTTGGAAGGTCAAGTCGGCGAAAGATTTGTCTGGGTTGTAACCGATGATGAAGGATATATCCTCGGTCTACCTCCTATGCCAAGCGCCGTCAACTTTGACACTCCTGGTGCAGGCACTTGCCTGATCTGGCACCTTGCCATTAACGGTGATATTTCTGGTGCCCAGGTTGGTCTTAACGCAAATGACCTAGAAGGCTGTTTTAGTCTATCTAATCCTGTAGAAGTTATCAGAAACAATGCTAGTGGTTGTAATGCCAATGGTGGTGAGCTATTCGGTGGTCCTTTCACTTTCA
>CAYYBR010000163.1:0-7479 GCA_964470035.1 uncultured Saprospiraceae bacterium | reverse complement strand
GAAACAACGCTAGTGGTTGTAATGCCAATGGTGGTGAACTATTCGGTGGTCCTTTTGAGTTTATCGTAGGTGATGGTATTGCTGATAACATTCCAGAAGATGCTATCACTCTTGCAAATGCTCAAGGTACATCCCAATGGATAGTTACTGATGACCAAGGATTGATTCTGGGTCTTCCACCTACATTCTCAGTTGTTGACTTTGATCCACAAGGAGAAGGAGTTTGCTTAGTATGGCACCTCAGTTATATCGGAGAAATATCTGGCCTAACTCCAGGATTAAATGCTAGTGATTTAGATGGTTGTTTTTCTCTTTCTAATCCAATTACTGTAGTAAGGACTGAAGAATGTGGTATTTCTGCTGGTATGATAAATACTCGAAGTGGACAAACAAGTGTAACTATCTGCCAAGGAGATGGCATATCTGATAGATTTATAGTTGATGTCGCAGGAGATCTTGGATCTAGTCAATTGGTTGTAACTGATGCAGATGGTAATATCCTATTGCTACCAGAAGGCTTATCTATTGATTTAGAAGGTGCAGGCCCTGGATTATGTTTTGTTTATAACGTCGCAAGTAACGCAACTACTACAGGCATAGAGGTAGGAGGAAATATCGCTGACTTTAGTGGTTGTAGTGATATTTCTAACAGTATAGCTGTAGATAGAATAACCTGTGATCCAGATGTATGTATGGCTCCGCTTAATGTAGTCGTTAGCCCTAGATCTTCTACTTCATTTAGAGTTTCTTGGGATAGACCTACTAATAAAGTGAGAGGATTTGAAGTGCGCGTAGGATTTGCTGATGCGCCAGGTTCGTTTACAGTTATACCTGTAAGGAGGAACAACATCACTATATCAGCTGCTCCAGGCAGGACGATCCAAGTCCAAGTAAGGACAATTTGTGGTACTAACGATGTATCGGAGTTCTCTAATATCGTAGAGTACACTATCGGCCAATCTTCAGGTGGCAGATCTGATCTATCAGGAGCTCAGTTTGGTGCATTCACTACTGATATAACTTATTTCGAAGTTAACCCTAATCCAGCTTCTGACTTTATCAATGTAAGTCTAAGTAGTGAAGCTACATTGTCGGCTATAGAAATTATAAATAGCAACGGGCAACTGTTAAGAAGGATTACTCTGAGCCCAGGCGAGACTCAGCACTCTCTTCAAGTGGCTGATCTACAAAGTGGTTTATATATGGTTCTTGTCAGAGCCGATGGTCGAGTAATTGATCAAGAAAGATTGGTTATCGCAAGATAACCGATTCAAGGTTTTTAGCTTAGGTACTGAAGAGCCCGCTATGCATGACGCATGACGGGCTCTTCTCTTTTTTATTGAGTAAGCACTTACCACAAAGAAATCAAAGCTATGTGGATCTATTTCTACAAGTTAACTGTCTAACAATAAGACATCTCACATCCGGATCATCTTCGAGAAATCTCAGAAACCTAAAGTCTGAAGCGAGTTCTACGGTTCCCGAGCCCATAGATTCCGTTAGGTTAAAAGTACATTCACCGAAGCCTGCCCTTCCTAGATATATCAGCAAAGAGATTGCTGGTCACTTTATTTTAAAAAAGCTACTCCACCGATTACCCTATCAGATAGGCTATGGAAAGACACTAATCTAGACTCTATTTAAGACAACTAAGTTTTTGCACTGAATAGGAATATACCGAGCCCGCCACTGCCTCTTCATAAGACAGATCCACTCTATCTTATACAAGTGCTTCGTACTGCATAAAAAAGCAGGTTGGCGATCTCTCTCGCTTAATGTATGCTCGGTTTCTGTGATAGCAGCATCCCCTTTCAAAGTACCAGCGAGGCATGCAGTTGTCATAAATCCTCCCCATACCACGATTCCAAGGCTTTCTTTGCCGCATTTGTAATTCCACTTTGCGAATTTGAAAATTGTTGGACATGTCAGAACTCGTGTATTGTAAGTCGATCTAAAAAAAGAAGTTGGATGGTCAAACTGTCTTGGCGCAGGAAAAAACTCAAATCGAAAAGGGCCAGCAGTAACCAAACCTCTTGATAATGCAGATGGAGCTTGAAGGACGATTGAGATCTCCTCTCGTTTGAGGCCTATACCTATATCTTATATATCCCAGTGGTGCTCTATGATTTTAGCTACTCGTAGTATTGAAGTATCCAACCCTTCAGGAAATATAACTTCGACTTTATCAGTATTGATACGACTCCACTGAAGAGAGGCTGGAGTATAACCTATAAGAATAGAAGGTAGTTAAGAATCAAGGCGATCATTTATGAAAATGAAAACTATGCATAATATTCAACTTGACATCTCAAGCCTTGTAGTCTCACCGGATCACCTTGAATGTAGTTCTTCTATTGATCTGATGCTCCTCTTCTGTACATGTATTACACTCACAGTTGATTTCAAACTTTGTCTCCCCATATCCCACTGATGATAGACGATTACTTTCGACATCACTTTCAGCGATGATATAGTTGACCGCTGAGGACGCTCGTCTTTGGGAAAGGTCAAGATTGTAATCGTCTTCACCTCTGCAGTCTGTATGACTCGCTAATTCCATTTTTACTTGAGGGTTCTCTTCAAGAATCTTAATAATCTGATTCAGAGCTGGTTTTGCATCTTCTCGGATATCATCCTTATTGAGGTCATAATAGATGTTATCTATCACTATCTCAACGCCCTCAAAAATACGATCAATAACTATCGTTGTCTCGAACACAAATCGGTCTGGTTTGTCGGCTTTGTCTTCTTCTGATATTGCAAATGTGTGTTGCTTATTAAGATACCCAAGCTTACCCGCTAGAAGGTTAACGACATTAGTACTATCTAAGGGTACCACCACTATTCCATCGCCATTCGTTTCAAGTATCTCCGTGCGATTTTTGTCCGTCACTTTAACTGACGCCCCTCCTAAGATTCTAGAGCCTACGACATAACTATTGGGATTATCTTGTATAGCATATAACTTCTCCATCACCTGCACTTTCAAGAAAAAAGATCTCGACTCCTCTTCGATACTGTCTATCTCCGATACAATTATATCAGAGCTATCTACCACAGGCACATATCCTTCAGGATGCTCTTCGATGATACTATATATGTCATCACTCCCATATACTCCGCGTGTCGAAGTAAAGAAAGCCTCATACTTTAAAGTAGGGTCTCTGTATTGTTCTGCTACTTGCACTAAACCATAGTCATCCTCACTGCTATTAAAAGGTGGTTGAAGATTGACAGGTCGCGACCATGATCCATCTTCCCGAAGCTCAGTCTCAAATATATCCAAGCCTCCAAGCCCAGTCATATAATCACTACTATAGTAAAGCTTACTCTGAGCAGGGTCCCAGGTTGGAAACCGTTCTTGCCCAACTGTGTTCAGATAGGTAGGCATCAACTCTGGATCGCTCCACTCATCCTCACCTATGAGAACCGAATAGTATAAGTCATGTCCACCAACCCCGATCGGATTATTACTCGTCAGCACCAG
This sequence comes from uncultured Saprospiraceae bacterium, assembly GCA_964470035.1. Taxonomy (GTDB): domain Bacteria; phylum Bacteroidota; class Bacteroidia; order Chitinophagales; family Saprospiraceae; genus JAJRXG01. The sequence continues at coordinate 3,992 of CAYYBR010000163.1, read as the reverse complement.
AACACTATCATTTTCGACAAGTACCGGATCCCGATAATGAACCCTTGGCTGAGCCTTGAATACCTCTTCTCCTGGGCCCCAGCCTGCTTCCTCTAACCTTGATCTATATATCCTACAATAACTATCACCAGTCCTGCTAAAACATCTCGTGTAGAACATCTGAGTACCATCCTGAGAGAAAGATGCAGTCCCTTCATTGTGCCCCGTATTAACGCGACCTTCCAGTGGTTGTACACTGTAATCATCTATTTCACTTACGTAAATGTCTGAATAAGCATTTCCAGTCCATTCATAAGTTTCGGATCCTTCGTATAATCTGTCTGATGTAAAAACCAATGTTCTTCCTCCTAATAGAGCGGGAGCATAGTCTGACTCATTGCTATTGGCTAATATCGCTTCAAGTATATACTTGTGTTCTTGTCCTTCTTGCTGCCAACGCTGAGCTTCTTTACACTTTTCAATCTCTAGATCGATCTCACCGCTTCTTCCGATTAGTTTCTTAAGACGTCTAAAGCTTAATATCGCATCTTCATACCTCTCCCTCTTCTTTAGAGCATATGCCATCTCAAAGTAAGCATCTGGACTATGGTCATTTTTGGCCGCCTCGATGAACCACTTTAGTGATTCTGAAGATTCATTTAGATTCTTATACGAATCCCCCAGTTTATAGGCCAAATCCGCATAAACTTCTCCTTCTTCTAGGCCATTTATTTCACTCAAGAGAAATTCTACGGCTTTAGCATATTGCTTCTGCTGATAGGCTGTTGATCCATCTTTGATCTTCTTGGTTGTGCTACAGGCTGTAGCTATACCGATAACTGTGATGAGTAGCGTCGTTCTCAAGTACATAAGCTTACAACTAATATAGGACCTAATTACTAGATCCCATATTAGTTTATAACGCTATCACACGACTATATGTTAGATGTCGTGCTCTAATATTCTTTGAGCATCTATTTATTAGGACTTGATGGCCTTTGAGAAATGCTTTTTAGTTTCTGTTCTTCTCTTAGCTTGAAGTTCCTTCGAGAAGTCCCGTACTATTGGAGTTGCTACGAAGATCGAAGAATAAGTTCCTACGATCACACCTACGATCATCGCAAAAGCAAAACCTTTTATATTTCCTCCCCCAAAAAGTAGAAGGACAAGTACCACGAATAAAGTGGTAAGTGATGTTACGATCGTTCTACTAAAAGTACTATTGATAGCAAGGTTCAAAACTTCATCCGTAGACTTATTCGTATAAATCCCGAGATACTCTCTGATTCTATCGAATACAACAACTGTATCATTGATAGAGTAACCTATCACTGTTAGAAGAGCACCTATAAACACTTGATCTATCTGTAGCGCTAAACCAGGTATTCTATTCCAAAAAATCGAAAAGAGTCCTAACACAATAAGAGAATCATGAAAGAGGGCTGCAACCGCACCAAGGCTAAACTGCCATTTATTAAATCTTATAAAGATGTAAACAAAGATGGCAAGCAAGGCGAATATCCCAGCATACTTCGAGTCACGGCTGATATCATCTGCTATGGTAGGTCCTACTTTATTGGATGCGGTAATCCTAGTGGAACCTTCTATATCTGATTCTTTAAAACCATCAAGACTCAGGCCTCCTCCGACGAGAGTGTTGACACCTTCATATAGCTTGTTAAGTACGAGTTCTCCTGCTCCCTTATCTGTATTATCAATTTGATATGATGTAACAATTTGATAAGTATTGGAGACATCAACTGATTTAACAACTGGTTCTCCACCAAAAGGTGCAGTAAGCGCCTCTCTGATATCTTGTGCATCTATATCGACATTTTCAGCGAACTGGACATTATAAGAATACCCTCCTGTAAAGTCTACTCCAAGGTCAAATCCTCTTGTCACTATAGAAACTATACCAAGTATGATGATGGTAGCCGATATAACGTATGCAATCTTTCTTTTTCCTATCCAATCTACCTTGAGGTCAGCAAAAATATTCTTAGACCAACCGGTCCAAAAGCTCATGCTGTTTCCTTTAGATTGCGTCCAGAAGTCTATCATTAATTTACCAAGAAGAACAGCTGTGAACAAGGATGATAATACTCCTATAATCAATACTACAGCAAATCCTTTAATCGGCCCAAGTCCAAACCAAGCGAGTATGATGGCCACTAATATCGTAGTCACATTGGCATCAATAATAGCAGAATAACTATTCTTGAATCCGTCTTGTATAGAGGCCAACAACGACTTCCCTGATCTTAATTCTTCACGTACACGCTCGTATATGATGACGTTAGCATCTACCGCCATACCAATAGTAAGGACGATACCTGCGAACCCTGGAATAGTCAAAACAGTACCTATAGAGGCGAGTGCACCAAATATGAAAAACATATTAGCCAGAAGGGCTATGATCGATACGATACCTGCACCGCCATAATAGAGGACCATGAATACAAGGACTATCAAAAGTCCTATTACCAGAGACTTAAAGCTCTTACTGATATTCTGTTTTCCTAATGAAGGGCCCACAGTATTAGCTTGTACTATATCCAGTTGAGCTGGCAACTTTCCTACTTCTAGTATAGAAGCTAAATCAGTAGCCTCAGCTATATTAAAGTTACCAGTGATAGAGGTCCTACCTCCAGTAATCGCACCATTACTTACACTTGGAGCAGACACAACAGCATTGTCAAGAGCGATTGCTATCTGATCTTGATTCGGTGCCGCTCTACCAGTCATTTGAGCCCAATCCGCTGTACCCTTACTATTCATCCCAAGGGTCACTTCTATCTGACCGTTGAGCGGGTTCGGTGATTGTCCAGCATCAGTTATCACATCCCCTTCTATTAGAGGTGTATCGGTCCCAGGGACCGTTTTGATAAGAAATATCTCGTAATCTGAGGTGGGTATTCTATTTGCATCAACAGTTGGATCTGCACCTGGAAGAAACTTTAAGTTATTTGGAAATAAAGCTGCAACCTCAGGTAGAGCCAATAAACTTAGAAGCGTATCGCGTTGGTTACGGTTCACCAAACCTGCATTAGCAGTTTTGACCACAGGATTCAATCTTAGCTTAGATAGTATTGGACCTGTATTAATTTGGGGCGCAGCCGATTCTACTATTTCTTCAGTAGAATCTATAACTGTACCTGTGCTATCATAGACATATGATACAGTTGTATCCAGAAGTATGCTAGAGTTAGTCTCAATCCCAAACTTGTTTTTTAGCAGCTCATCTGCTTGAGCAAATGCAGGATAAATACCTGGATCAGTCAAGTTCCACGTATCCCAGAACTCTAATTTTGCACTAGCTGTTAAGAATGTTTCTGCTCTTTCAGCATTTTCTATGCCCGGCAGCTCCACTAGGATCAGGTCTCTTCCTGCATCTAGAGTAACGTTAGGTTGAGCAACCCCTAGCCTATCAATTCTTTGTTTGAGTCTAGTAAATGTGAGATTTACAACATTACTGGTCTTATCTCTAAGTATTCGTTGGATGTCTCCATTGGAAGAACTTGCCGTTATCTCATCTCTTATTTTGGAGTTCTTGGACATGAAAATCCTAGCCAGATTCTTTCCTTCTGCGATTTTCACGAACTCTTGTACAAACAAGGTTACGTAGTCGGACTGAGAACTTTTTAAGGCTTCCTCCGCATTAGCAAGAGCTTGTAAAAAAGTTGGATCCTTAGACTTTCCAGAAAGATCATCGACAAGTTGCCTCATATTCACTTGAAGCACAACGCTATATCCTCCTTTCAAATCTAGTCCGAGAGCCAAATTCTGACCCTTGAGCTCAGAGTAAGAGAAATCTTTGAGCCAAGGAATGCTAAAGATCTTTTCACTCGACATGGAGTCGAGATACTTTCCTCTAAAAGTCCTTAAAGATGAAATCTGCTCTGGACTTCCCTCTTCAAGGTTGGCTACTGCTCTCTGTGCGTATTTATCAGCTTTCTGCTCAACCCTATATGTCGGTATCATATATATGTACTGAAGCACACATACGGCAG
>CAYYBR010000162.1:0-9688 GCA_964470035.1 uncultured Saprospiraceae bacterium | reverse complement strand
CCATCATTTTGAGCTATGCCGAGAAGAGCAGAGATTACGGATTTTGCCATCGACCATGAGATATGCCTTGTCTGCTCATTCATTCCCCGCCAGTAGTTTTCGTAGATGATAGTATCATCTTGTATGACTAAAAATCCTTGAGTATAAGAGGAGTCGAGATAGTCCATCGTATTGAAGCTTTGCCCTTTTGCTTCAAAGGATGTGGGCAATGTCACATTCTCAGTGCTTGGATATCGATGAGGCTTAGGAGATTTTGCAACATCCACTTTATTGAAGTACTTATCCATATTTATAAAAGTATCTTCTATGTGCTGCATTTCTGATTTTTCAGCTATCTCCATAGCTCGAAGATATTTGGGTCCATAGATGATTGCTAAGACTATGATGGCGCCTAGGATGAAGCCTATTGAAAACTTGAGAGTTGTAGACATATGGCAAGTATTATATTCTTCAATATAGATATTCTACCTCGGTCTAAATGAAGATCTCATTTCATATCTATTAAAGTAAAGGACCATATGATTCATACAAGCCGACGATCATCATTAAGATCTAATACTTATATTCATACCAACAAGTTTGATTTTATTTCAACAAACTACATGTTGTCACGTCTATTGGTACTGCCACTTTTCATTCTTAGCACGTTCGTAGTTTATGGCCAGTCGACTAGCGATCAAGTTTTTCTACCGGATGGCTCTGCTCTTTCTGGGATAATAAAAGACAACTCGAACTACGAATCACACATAGTCTTCAAAGAAAAAGGAGATAACTCATACAAAAGGATCCTCCCTGTAGATATCATATCGTTCAAAAAAAACAAGATTGAATATCACAGCTTAGTAGAAGAAGGCATGCCTGGATTTTATCGCCTATTATCAAAAGGTGAAATCACATTATATGAGAAGACTGACAAACCTAATACCCAGGAGTACTTAGCCGTTAAGGATGGTACCCTTCACATACTCCGACAAACACGGGAAGTCATCGATGGATTCATCACTCCTGATAACAGCTATGTACGGGACCTGAAGTTACTCGTACAAGATGATCATGATGTCATGATGAGAATAGACAAGATGAGTTTTAAAAAAGACAACCTCATTGATCTGATCAATTCTTATAATCGAAGAAAGAACAATTATGAAGCAATTAGGCAAGTAAAAGAAATACAAAGCAAGTGGTCCGTCTTCGCAGTCCTTCACTCTGCAGGTATCACTCAATCCAACATGTCCGTCATCTCTTCTATCGAACCAGGACTTGGAGTATCCTACAACCTCTTCTTCAGACCCAATCTATATTTATCAACTGGCGTTAGTTATCATTTACTTTCTCGAAGCATGGATAATTCGACTGATACTCGACTAAGTATAGCAGCATATGAGAATAGTCTTATTAGAGTTCCTCTTGAGTTTAATTGGATTCTTGCACATGATATCGTAAAACCAAAACTAAAATTAGGGTTTGGATATAATCGTATCATAGATGATCAACGCGTACAGACGATAGCAAACTTCTCTAATCCAGATCAAATCAGTGTCAACTCCAGGCCGCTTGGTGTCAATGGAGGATTTAATGCCGCCTTTAGCGCAGGTTTACTTTATAAAAGAAAGGCATATCTCGACCTAGAGTACTCATACGCTACCTTTGGGATAGGTGGCTTCATAGAACGAAATACGGTTTGGCAAACACTCTCCTTACAACTAGGGTATTTTCTCTAGCTGCAGAGATGCATGATTTTCTAGACTATACTTATGCGCATAGCGAGTAGCAGCTATACTGCAAATGATAGGGACAAACAGAGGTCCAACAAAAGGAACCAATAGAAAGGCACTCGAAATCAAACCAATCACTAGCACCCCACCGATATGCGATCTGATCACACCAGCTCCTTCCCTGATCCTGATATCATGTAACTCCATATAATTATCAAAAAATGCAAATCCTAGAAAGTATGCAGTAATCAAATAATAAGCAGATGCATGAAGAGCACTGATCCCAAAAATACTCAATACAATCTTCAAGATGAGCCACATGGCCCAACCTAATATCGCACACCTAACCATCACTGCAAACATGCGGATCTCCGCATTCAGGAAATCCTGCAACTCTATGCTTCTAGTTTCACCCCTTAGTATATTGTTTGTTTTAACAGAGAAGTGAAAAATCACAATCTCAAGGATCAATAGTAATATAAGCTTCAAAAATCCAGAGAACAAGGGTCGATTTAAACTGGAAAGCCTACTCTTTTTTTCGTTTTCCAGTTCTTCAATCTGACTATCGTATGCTTGCTCAAGAGAATCTATACTTGTACTCGCTTTGAGTTCTGCGAGCTTCGCGATTTCAATATCAGATTCTGCATTCTTCATGATCACCTCATTCTCTTTATCATGGGTAATCATCTCCTTGACATTACTAAAAACCGCGGTGGAAAAAAGATAGGCAGCTAGCACAGACACTGCAAAAATCCATATGTTACTGAAATATCCTTTCCAAAGTTGGTGATCTTTTATAAACCTAGGAACCTCCACCAAACATAATATCGCTGTCTTCATCTGTTCTGGAAGCTGACTTATATCAATGTCCCGCAAGTATTTCATAATCTCCTTTTTATTGATGCTCTAATCGCCTAGTTGAATGTAGATGACGAAAGTGAACTATGAATTAAGTTCATCTGACCAAGATGATATATGTCGTGTTGCATGATTCCTTCAATAAGAAACCTAAAGTTATATCGCTTTCCTGGCACAATAGAATCCAAGAATGCATCATCCTTGCCCTGTAAGCATTCTATCAATTCATCTGAACTGACAGACAAGTTTGACTTGATATCTTCCCACGACAAATCAGAAGTATCTGGCCAGTCCTTCACCGAGTCTAACTCAATATCAAAATCCTCTTCTTCTTCTAGTTTTTTTATGACAAACATCCGCCACTGGTACATATGAGCAGCTATCTCTATGATCGACTTTACATATAACGATGTATCCGATAGCAATGGCAGACGATAGCTCTCCAAAGAGCTATTGATACTTTTCCCAAACCAAGGTTGACTATCATTGAGCCTTTTGAATCTGGCAATGATCTTCTTAATCTCTTGGTTCATACTTCTGGATTTATCTCATTCTGCAAAGAATCCAACAAATTATAGAAGCCGAGCGACAATTCCTTAATGTCTCACCGTTTTTAATTTTCTGATTTCATTTCTTCATATTGCATGAGATATGAAGTTGATTCCAGCAGTTTTAGGCCCACTTCTTTTTGCAGTCATCCTGTTGTTCTTTCAGCCAGATGGGTTATCCCAAGCAGGAGTAGCCGTACTAGCTACAACCGCTTGGATAGCGATTTGGTGGATATTTGAAGTAACTCATATAGCTGTTACTGCTTTACTACCTATCGTTTTATTTCCTCTTACACATGCTTTAGAGATCTCTGAGACTACGGCATCATATGGTCACAAGTACATTTTTCTATATATGGGCGGTTTCTTCTTAGCGATAGCTATTGAGAAATGGAACCTGCATAAACGCATCGCACTAAACATCATCCATGTAGTTGGCACAAGCACTTCACGCATTACATTGGGGTTTATGATGGCTACCGCATTCATGTCCATGTGGATATCAAATTCTGCTACAAGTGTCATGATGCTACCTATCGGTATAGCCATAGTCAGTCAACTCAAGGATAATCCTAAAACTAGTAGTAACGAGAATGAGATATTCGGGAAGATGCTGATGCTTTCCATAGCATATAGCGCATCCATCGGTGGCATGGCCACCCTCTTTGGAACTCCACCCAATCTTGTATTTGCAGGTATCGTGAGGGATCTCTACGATATCGAAATCAGCTTTGCACAGTGGTTAAAGTTTGGCCTTCCCATTGCTACTATCCTACTTGCTATGGCGTGGTTATATCTAACGAGATATGCCTTTCCTCTACATATGAAGGAGTTTCCAGGAGGAGCACAAGAGATAAATAGATTGAGAAAAGGGCTTGGACCTATTAGTTATAATGAAAAACTAGTAAGTGTAATCTTTGCTTTGATGGCGCTTCTCTTGATCGTCAGACAGTGGCTACAGGGTTTTATACCGCAGCTTGATGACACTATCATAGCGATGAGTGCTGGGATACTCCTTTGTCTGATGCCAGCATCGGGTGATCAGAAGAGTTTGTTGACATGGGAAGATGTAGTTAAGATGCCTTGGGGCGTACTCATCCTTTTTGGTGGAGGGATGGCATTAGCCAAAGGGTTCACTTCTAGTGGCCTTGCTGCTTGGATAGGTGGCCACGCTGTATTGCTGAAAGGATTTCCGATATTTCTCGTTGTACTTGTACTCATCATCTGTGTTAACTTTCTGACAGAGATCACATCTAACCTTGCCACTACGGCTATGTTACTGCCTATCCTAGCTCCTATCGCCTTGAGTATAGATGTCCATCCTTTCTTATTACTTGTTTCTGCCACAGTCGCCGCGTCATGTGCATTTATGCTGCCAGTGGCTACGCCTCCTAATGCGGTAGTGTTTGGTTCAGGTCTTCTTAAAATACAAGACATGACTAAGACAGGGTTGGCGATGAACCTGCTCTCTATTGTCTTCCTAACACTTATAGTTTATTTTCTCTTAGGACCTTTCTGGGGTATCGAGATCGCTTCTCACCCCCATTAGATAGACAACATTAGTTTACGCGTTAAACTCAATTTGTACATATGATCTGCATTTATAACGATCAGGCATATTTTATTTGGCGATCCAGATTAGAACCTATAGATCAATTCTAAATAACCTCCCTAATTTAACGGCCCCGTGAATGCAGCGTTTGATAAGAATAGTTTTGCCAATCGATAATTTTTATTCAAAGAACACCACAGATGAAATCACATCTAAAAGAATTTAAGGGCGTTGACATAAAGCATAATGTAGCCCCTGCTTCCCTCATTGAAAAAACCATTCTTCTCAATCAAGGTAAGCTCAACAGTACAGGCGCCCTTGTCGTTAATACAGGCGTCTTTACTGGACGTTCGCCTAAAGATAGATTCATCGTAAAGGATGATATAACCAACTCCTCTGTTCACTGGGGAGAAATCAATCTGCCTATCAATCCCGAACAATATGACCTTCTTTACGAAGGTGTAATAGGACATCTTAGCACTTGCAAAGAGATTTACTCTAGAGATGCACGCGCTTGCGCAAATGAAGATTATCGACTCAATGTCAGAGTATATAATGAATACCCGTGGCAAAATCTCTTTGTCAACAACATGTTTCTAAGACCTAGCGAACAAGCACTTGCCAGCTTTGAACCCGACTGGACCATTTATGCAGCTCCAGGATACAAAGCCAATCCTAAGATTCATGGCACAAGGCAAGAAAACTTTGCCATCATCAACTTTACAAAACAGGAGATAATCATCGGCGGCACTGCTTATACAGGAGAAATAAAAAAAGGTATTTTCTCAGTTCTCAATTTCATCTTACCAAAGGAGAACAACGTACTCTCGATGCACTGTTCTGCCAATGTTGGAAAAGACGGAGACACTGCTTTGTTTTTTGGATTAAGCGGCACAGGTAAAACGACGCTCTCTACAGATAAAGATCGGAGACTGATAGGTGACGATGAGCACGGATGGTCTACGGGCTCTGTTTTTAATTTTGAAGGAGGTTGTTATGCCAAGACAATCAACTTATCTAAAAAGAAGGAACCTGAAATTTGGAAAGCCATCAAGTTTGGAGCTATGCTTGAAAATATCGGCTTCATGGACGATGGGGTAACCGCCAACTATGAAGATAGCTCGATTACTCAGAACACCCGAGTGAGTTATCCGATAGATCACATCGATAATATCATGTATAACTCCCGAGGAGATCTACCTCGTAATATATTCTTTCTGACATGTGATGCCTTTGGTGTACTTCCACCTATAGCCAAACTCTCAAAAGAACAAGCCATGTATCACTTCATATCAGGCTATACGGCAAAGATCGCAGGCACAGAGCTAGGAATCACAGAGCCTAAAACAACATTTTCAGCTTGTTTTGGAGAGCCATTTCTACCATTACATCCTTCGGCTTATGCAGATCTACTTGGCCATAAAATAGATACAGGACATAAAAGTGGTGACGGAGAAATCCGAGTTTGGCTAGTTAACACTGGGTGGTCAGGGGGACCATATGGCATCGGATCTCGTATACACTTGAGCTATACAAGAGCAATCATAAAAGCCGCACTGGAAGGTGAACTTAATGATGTAGCATACAAAGAGGATCCGACCTTTGGATTCATGATACCTCAGACATGTCCAGATGTCCCTAACGCATTACTCAACCCAAGGGACACATGGCGCAACGAGTATGAGTATGACGAACAGGCTGCTGACCTTGCTGGTAGATTTATCAAAAACTTTAAGAAGTACGCTGAGCAAACTTCTGACCTGATTAAATCTGCAGGACCTGTAAGTGCTAAGGTTTTAGATTAACAGGACAGCTCTGATCGGATGACTTAGTCAAGTGTATACAAGACTGCGACATCTAGTCTTTGCTTATGGTACGTACTTAGGTCTAGCACTGTTTCAACTCATTAGTGTTGTTGGCATTTACTACGCCTAAGACGAGGATTCGAGACTTCGCTTAATATCCAGCCTTTCCATCTTTGAAAATAGAGTTGTGGGTCGCACATCGAGGATTTGAGCAGCACCACCCTCCCCACTTACTTTCCATTTTGTATGCTTCAATACATCGATGATATAACTACGCTCTTGCTCACGAAGAGTAGTATATGATCTAGATCTAGTGGTTTTTTTCTGTGTCAAGTCGACCAGATTCAACTTACCATTTACGGAAGTGATCACTCCCCTTTCCACAAGATTCTGTAACTCCCGCACATTCCCCAGAAACTCATACTTCTCAAACTGGTCGATAATCTTCTTGGGTATATCAGTAATCTTTTTGCCAATCCTTTCTCCGATCCGATCTGAGAAATATTTTACCAACAACGGTATGTCCTCTTTTCGCTCCCTGAGCGGTATCGTAGCTAAAGGAAAAACATTAAGTCGGAAAAATAAATCTTCTCTAAAAACACCCTTCTCGATCTCTTTTTCGAGATCTTTTTTGGTAGAGGCTATAACACGTACATCCACCTGAACAGCGATAGTAGATCCTAGTACTTCGAACATATTTTCATCAATAAGCCTTAGTAGTTTTGACTGTATTTCTAGTGGAAGTGCTCCAATCTCATCTAAAAAAATGGTCCCACCATTTGCTATCTGAATCTTTCCTAGCTTATCTGTGATCGCTCCGACAAATGCTCCCTTCTTATGACCAAAAAGCTCGCTGTCGAAAAGGTCGATGGGTATCGATCCACAATCGATTTTGACTAAAGGACGTTCAGATCTTGCGCTGAGTTGATGTATGGCACGGGCTATTAATTCTTTCCCTGTACCACTCTCACCTGAGATGAGTACGGTGGTTTCAGTATTAGCCACTTTCTCCACTTGACTCAAGACTTCCTTGTAAGAACTATTGATAGTAATTATATCAGCTATGTTATTCTTCAAGTCTATTTCTTCATAGAGGTAACTATTCTCAGCTTCAAGTTTTTCCTTTAGTTCTTTGATCTCCGTATAAGCACCTCGTATGGCTGCTGCTTTCCTTTTGCGATCTGTGATGTCGCGTACGATGGAAGCAGAGAACTCCATATCCTCAAATTTGATATAATTCGCACTCAATTCTACATCTATCTTTTTGCCATCCTTAGTGATGTGCTTCGATTCTGTTACAATAGTTTTATCATCCTTTAGCTTCTCCCAAAACTTGCCGAATTGTTCTTGACTCATCTCTTCATATAAAGACCATACTGACATCTCACGAAATTCATCAAGGGTATATCCATACCTCTGCAGAGCATAATGATTAGCGTGCTGGATACGTCCATCAGACTGAATCCAAAAAATAGCTTCCTCTAAGTTTTCAATAGTGACTCTGGAGAGTCTGGCAGTACGATCTGTCTCTCTGCGCTCTGATATATCTCGGATGATGGCGCAGCAGTATACTTCTCCATTTAATTGGACGAAGTTATCAGTGATGTCAACTGGAAAAATGGTACCGTCCTTTTTACGGTGTAAACCCTCGAATGATGACGGATCTAATTGCTTCTTCTTCCAGTGCTCTTCCCAGAGTTCTGGTTTCATATAGATATTAAGATCAAAGACAGTCATCTGAAGTAGTTCTTCACGACTGTATCCCCATACTTCAGTTGCTTTAGTATTAACATCAAAAAAACTTCCTGTTCGATCAAACCAAAACACAGGTTCTGGCAAATCCATCAAGGCTTGAAATGAAAGTGATGCCATCTGTCCTTCTTTCATGCTTGTTTATCTTATATGAGCAAATCAACTTCCGTAAATATACGATATATCGTAAATATTTACTCAAATTTCATTAACAAAATCTTAGGAATTGAATTATTATTCACTGACAATCAGCTAGTTATGCGCTATTTCAAAAATTCTAGCAACTCTAAGCCTCTTTAAAGGGTATATATAGTCAAACGACGCAAACGAAATGAAGGAAGAAGCAACATACAGCAATCTAGAAGAGCTCATTAAGAGCACAAAAGGTCAAGACAACTACACTGTAGTATATCTCGTACCTGAAGAAAGTGGTAGAAAGTTCTTGATTGATACTGTGATACAAAGAGTACAATTAGAACTCTCAACAGATATAGCGTTTCGACTGATAGAAGGTGACTCTGCTGACCTACTTAAAACACAATTGAAAATTAAAAAACTCCCGATCCTTTTGATATTGAAAAACGGACTATTAGAATCTATCTACGAAGGTATGATTGGTTCAACCCAATTAAAGTCAATTATTAACAATCTAACTACTATTCAAAAAGAAGATCCGCTTTGGGCATAAAGCGGATCTACAAATTTAATCTCGGAGCCTCAACAAAATCGAGGCTCCTTTATTTAATCTTTATAGAGACTGACAAAATGAAAAACTTAATATCCTTTTTGATCCTCGTTACCTTCAGCGTAACATCTTTAGTTGCCGGCAACATCGATAAGAACTTTTTTGACAAAGTCGACGCCCTTTTAATTGAGCACGTCGAGAATGGCCTTATTGACTACAAAAGCATAAAGGCCGACCGAACTCTATCGGATCTAATCAACCAAGTTGCTAATGCTGACTTATCAGGCTTAGATGAGAAAACAATAGAAGCTTTCTACATCAACGCATACAACCTGCATGTCATCAACCTCGCAGCCACTTCATATCCACTTACTACTGTACAATCAGTTAGAGGTTTTTTTGACGGGAAGAAAGTAACGGTAGCAGGGGAAAAATCAACACTCAACAATCTTGAGAAAAAGAAATTACTTGAACCGTTCAAAGATGGTAGACTACACTTTGTTTTGGTTTGCGGAGCACTCGGGTGCCCACCTATTATAAATAAAGCATATCGTCCTGAGATACTTGATACTCAACTCGACCAACAAGCCAAACTTTCATTAAATGACAAGGCATTTATAAAAGTCGAGGATAATAAAGTAAGGCTCTCCGAGATCTTCAAATGGTATCCAGAAGATTTTGGTTCGAGCAAGTCTGCAACAATTGATTTTATCAATAACTACAGAGATACTCCAATATCTAAAAGCTCCAAATTAAACTACTATAACTACGAC
>CAYYBR010000161.1:0-9902 GCA_964470035.1 uncultured Saprospiraceae bacterium | reverse complement strand
GAACAAGCCAAGAGTACAACTATATAACGAGACAGCGATTTAAGAACACTGATCAATTAGCAGCTTATCAATCTAATCCATATTTCCCCACTAAATGGGAGTCCCTATTAACTGCTGAGGAAATAGAATTAATTGGTCGAACAGGAGAACTTCGCTCATTAGTCAAGGGAGAAGTGTGGTCATCTGCAGACCTCGTTTTAGCAAGTGACATCAGTAAAGAGAACTTTACGGTTTTCAACTACTTTAAGATGCCTGAAGGGATGAGAAGAGCAGATCATATGGAGATGGAATTATCACTATGGAAACCCTACCATCAGTCTCAAGTGGATCAAGGAAATCGCTTGGGCTGGGTTTTGCTTAATCGAGAGTTACCTATGGGTGGCAGCTATGATTACGATTTAGCTACAGTAGATATCTTCGAGAATTTAGAACAGTTTTGGGCCCCGTTTGATGAAGATGAATTTGAGAGACTACATCCGGGAAAGACGTGGGAAGATATCTGGAACGCTACTGCCAGTAAAGGAAAAAGAGGAAGGGCCGAGATACGTAGGTCATTAGATTCTATTTCTAGAGGGGATAGTGCTAGTACGTCATCAACTGGTTCAGAAGATTAGATCATGCTATAGATATGATTAGAATGAAATCAATAATTATAGCGTTGATCTTGTGTTTGGCATTTACTGTTCAGGCACAAGATTATATCATGTTTTCGACAGTAACCTTAGATCCTGTTCCTTCCAAGATGAAAGAGCTGAGACAAGGACTTGCGGATCATAAGGCCAAGTATCACGAGGATAATACCCCTTTTCAAGCTTCTTTATTTCGCATAAGCAGTGGCCCAAATTCGGGAAAGATCATCTGGCTAGAAGGGCCTCAGAAGTTTTCTGATTTCGATGATTATGATGGCTTAGGGCAAGGTCATGGCGAGCATTGGGGTACACAAGTCGAGGGAAATTGCCAGTCCATGGGACATACTGAATATTGGAAAGAATGGGATCAATATTCTAGGAATTCATCAAAGCTTGCACCGATATATGTAAATAAATATCTGGCAGTCAATGTTAAGGAGCGACAAGGCTTTAGAATCAATGGACTATTAGAAAAATTGAGTGCAGCTATAAAAACTATCGAAGGAGACTTTTCATGGAGCATTTATAGCAATGAATTTGAACAAGGTAAACTAGGTAGACACTTTGTCATCGTAACAAGTTTTGATAGTTGGACTGAGCTGGATAAGGAAGTCAATCAGTTTGGACAACGCAAAAAAATCAGAACGGCTTTTGATAAAATCCACGGAGAAGGTAGTCACCAAAGATTTATGGACGAATGGAGAGACGTTTTTGAAGATTCATACGATGAAGTTTTAGCAGTTATGAATCTTGATGAATAGTTGCACGTAGATTTTCAATGCATCAATTAGATTGAGCTAGGGCGTTGTACCAACAATGCTCTAGCTTTTATTAGTCGCTGAAAACTTGCTGGGAGATATGCCATATTTTTTGTGAAATACACGAGTGAAATAATTGGGATCCTCAAATCCAACTTGGTAGGCTATTTCTGATATATTTAAATCGCTGTTTTGCAAAAGCTCGCGTCCAGCATCAAGCCGAATATCTCGAATAAAATAAAGCGGAGACTGTCCTGTAAGTGCTTTTACCTTTCTGTATAGCTGTTTTTTACTTAAGCCAATGGATGCGCATATTGCCTCCGAGTTATAGCTCGAGCTATCTAAATGCTGTCTAACGAGATTCTCTACTTTTTTAAGAAACTTTTGTTCTTTAACTGTAGATTGGTCCGAAGGGGTTGCTTGATTGCTTTTAAATAATCCTTTATTTAATTTTTCTATAAGAATTTTTTGATGTCGACTTATGTTTGACAGCCGCATCATAAGTTCTTCTTTGTTGAACGGCTTTAGTAAGTAGGCATCAGCACCTGTAGAAAAACCTCTATTGATATCTGTTTGTGTGGATTTTGCAGTAAGCAAAAGTATGGGGATATGACTTGTTTTGTAATTTTCTTTTAATTCTCTTGTGAGTTGGTATCCATCTTTTTTTGGCATCATAATGTCGCTGACTATGATGTCCGGTAATAGTTCCAAAGCTTTGGTATATCCTGTCTCACCATCCTGGGCGAAATGCAATTGATATTGGTTGGCTAGGATTTTTTGCATATAGTGAATAATGCCTTCACTATCTTCAATCAATAATAATATTGGTTTTTCACTTGATAGGATAGGGCTTATTTGAAGCTCTTTTATAGGTACATAAGATGGAAGTGAAACTTGAGTAGAGACTGCCTGTTGAGCTTGGTTGTAGACTGTAGGAAGAGTCACTGTAAATGTGCTTCCTTGATCTACTGTACTTTTCACACTGATATCTCCTTTTAATGAAGTGACAAGGCCTTTTACAAAAGAGAGCCCGATCCCACGGCCGGATTCGTTTTGTTCTTCTGACTTGTGATATCTGTCGAAGATTAGAGATAGTCGTTGTTCTTCTATACCGCAACCTGTATCGGATACTTTTAGCTGAAGGAATGATTTGCCGCTGTTGACGATTGATTCGAGGGCAATGTCAACTGTGCCGCCAGGTTCGGTAAATTTTAGAGCATTCGACAATAAATTGTTAACGATGTGTTCTAGCTTTTCTCTATCAAAACTCACCACATGTTTCTCAGGATTTGAGCTGAATCGTATAGTTACTTGTTGACTTGCTGCTAGTGCATGATACGTCTCTGTGATTTGTTGTACGAACTGAGCAGCGTCATCTTCAGATACCTTGAGGTCCACATCTTCTGACTCTATTTTTGATAAATCCAAAATCTGGTTTACCAAGCGTAGCATTTTGTCGCTATTCCTTTTTATAATTTCTTTTTCGTTGTTGAATCCTTTGATGAACTCCAGGTTGCCATTAATGATGGTCAGAGGTGTTCTGAACTCATGCGTGATGTTGGCGTATAGCTCTGACTTGTACGTCTCAAGAGATTTTATATTCTCGGTTTCTTTTTGTTCTTGTTTGCGTAAGAGTTCTGTCCTTTCTAACTCAAAAATGGCAGCATGTTTTTCCTCTTCTATATGCTTTCTTCTTGATGCAAGTCCTAGGGAGAAAAGGATGATCTCTAGAATTGTTCCAATTTGAAATGAGAGTGTTGAGTAGTCTATGCCATTTATTCTCCCCATGATGGTCCCTACTGATCCAGCACCCATCAAAACAATGCCACCGATTATAAATAATCTATAGCGACTGTTCGTGTTATATAGTTTTATGGATAGTAGAAATATAAATAAGACAAAGACGATAGCATTTGATACTGTGGCGAAATCTGATATATCAGAATTAAAGTTGGTGCCAAGCATCAATGTGATATCTAGGATAAAAGCGATAAAGTTTACCTTCAGGAGCCCTGATAGGATTTTGTTCCAAAGTGGAAGTAGGGTTTTTAGATGCAAGAATGATCGTAGAAAGAGGAGATAGCTATTTATGATGAGATACGTCGAGGTCTTTCCGAAGTAGGCGTACTTTGGGTTGTTAGGAAAGAATGCTCCGTGAGTTATGTCTGCGAGATCTCCAGAGTTGTAGGCGCTATAGATAATGATACCTAAAATGTAAAATGAATAGTGCAAGTATGCTTCATCTCGGTCTGTAAATGAGTAAAGCAAGATGTTATAAATTAACATCATGAGCATAAAACCTGTAAAGAGGCCTTGGTAAAATTTATATTTCTTCGCTCTCTGGTTATGATAATTAGCAGATGTGATTTCTATATTAAACTTTGGGATAGATGCAAGACGACTACTACTAGCTTTGAAGTATATCGTTACTTCTTGATTGGGCTGTATGAAGACTTGCATCAAGTTGGATTTGATGGAAGAAGTAGTCGTGCGCTTATTTATCGGAAGAAACTGTCCTGTCAGACTCTCAATTACATCACCGTTATCATAGACTGCGTAGCACGTCAGATGCGTCCAAACTATCGGAAAGTTCACTATCCAGCTGTGTTCTGTATGAAGCGATGTGCCCGGATTATACAAGCGAAATTTGCCCCAATAAACCTCATATGATCGTAACTGATCTTTCCAGATATGGTAAGGGGTAAACGACCTATCTCTAACATCCTCTAAGTTAAGATCTAGTCCTTCGGATGGAAGCAGTTCTAGTTCTTCTATTATAGAGATAGTATGATCTGTAGGCGCAGTTATGGTTGACTTGCCGAAGAGATCGGTGGTGCAAAATATCACCACCAAAGTGAATGATATGAGATGGTTGTAAGTCATGCAGAGACTAGATCAAAGGTATGATTTTCTCCGATATGGTCGAGCATTATGGTTGAGCACGGCAAGGTGCATGCCCTTAGCACATCGGAGAAAAACTACAATTGTTTCTGTTAAAACTGAAAGCTATAAGAAGGTCAGAACGAGCTCGCAATAGCCCTGAAAATCTTGACATAAGGCATGTCGTCATCCCATTTTTCACCAAGCCTGACCATTATGATATCCTTTTCTGGATCTACATACAGAAACTGACTTAGGATGCCTGCAGCATAGTAGTCATCTTCACAATAGTGGACATGCCAGTTTTTTTCACCAGTGGTGCCCTGATCTATTTTGTAGACGGCATAATCATGTTCGAGAGCATCTGCTTGAGCTGAAAGAGAATCTGGGAAGGTCATCTTATTACCACTGATGTTATACCATTGGTATTGATAACAATCATTCTCAAGTTTGGGACTGATGGACTTAGTTATCCATGATTCGCTCACGATCTGGTGGCCATCCCAGTTGCCATTGTTAAGATAGAGTCGCCCTATTTTAGCTAGATCTTTAGCAGTCGTACTTATGCCACAGAACGCTTTTGCTGATCTATGTTTTTTATCGTCTAGGCTCCACTTTGCATCGTACTCCATGCCCAGTGGCTTCCAAACTTTTTCTTGTAGGTAAGTTGCGAGTTCAACATCGATTACATTTTCTAAAACCAGACCCAGCACAGTTGTAGCTATACTGATGTATCGGTGAACTTCTCCAGGTTTATGATCAAACGAGAGTCCTTTAACAAGCCTCATCTGGTTAGTGCCATAGTATAGTCGTGCCACATGTGAAAATGGATTGACATATGCTTCATTGAATTTTAGCCCTGATCGCATGTCCAGACAATGCTCTATGGTGAGCTCTTTGAAGTATGGATGTGCGTCTCTAAGTTCAGGGATGTAATCCGTGACCGGATCCTGGATGCTCTTGATGAGACCTTCATCTATCGCTATGCCTATCAGGAGAGAGGTAATGGATTTGGATACAGAAAAGATCATCGAGACATCATCATGTTTATAACCTCTGAAGTAATGCTCATAGATTATCGAGTCACCTTGGATCATGAGAAATGCCGTGGTTGTGGTTTGCTCTTCTAGTATTTTGGTTAGATCAACCTTGGGTTGCTTGTCGATGCTAAGACGAGGATTTATCTTCTGCTGAGCTTCAAAAAATGAAAAGGGCTCATCTGACTTTTTCACTTCGTCATACGGAAAGAACTTATGGTCAGTGATTTCGGCTTTATATCTGAAGATGGACCTTCCAACATGGCAGGACTCTAGTAATAGTATCGCTATAAGTGGTATCGCAATTTTGATATAAAAACTCATGGTGGATTATGTGTGATAAGTTGTAATTAAGGTTGAGAAGCTAAGACTATGTGAACCATTATGCTGAGTTAGTCTCGGAAGGTATCAATGATACTCTTACATGATATTACTAATCTTGGATAAATATTTTTCTGAGTTGAGATTTTTCCGATCTGCCAATGCCAATCTCTTTTTCTAAAAATATATCTATGGTGCTGTATGATTCTTTTATCGCATCAAGAGCACCTTGTAAGAATGATTCGCGAGCTTGGAAGATGGATTTGACCAGAGGTTGGGCGAGTCCTGAACTTAGTGCCAATCTATGCGATGTCGCTTCTGCAAATGTTTCGAGATATCGATTAGTGAGTAAGTAATCTGCGATGATGGTATCCCAGTCTACACCGAGAGCAGTAAGTAGTAGTACAGTTGCAAATCCAGTTCTGTCCTTTCCTGCAGTACAGTGATATAGAAGCGGATAGTTCTTTTCATCGAGCAAAACTTTAAAGAACTCTCGATATTTACTAGAGTGGGTAGTAACATAACTTCGGTTAGATAGATAGAGATGGTGACCTTCCCCATCAATCAGGTTTTCAGTTTTTAACCATGATAATTTATCAGGACGACCATCGCCGATAGGAAAAGAAAGTCGATTTAATTTATCTATCTCGTACCAATGATCTGGATTAGCCGCTTGTTCGTCAGTAGCTCTAAAGTCGCATATAGTGTTTAATGAGAGCTCCTTCATAAGTGCGTCTCCTTCTGGTTGGATATGCGTGATCAGTCCTGCCCTGAAGATCTTACGCCATCTTATAGTGCCGCCATCTCGGCTGGTGTATCCACCGATATCCCTGATGTTATATCCTCCTTTTATATCTATATGCCTTTCCACACTACGACTTTTTGAATTATCACTTAAGCATTTGATCCCCCATCAACTGGAAGGGCCACGCCATTCAAATATGAGGCATCCCTACTCGATAACCAACAGATCGCCTGAGCGACTTCTTCAGACTGACCGAATCGGCGCATAGGAACTGTCCTTAGCATAAGATTCTTCAGTTCTTCATTTTTATGCATGTACTTCATCCCCATAGGAGTTTCTATAACGGTAGGGCAGACTGCATTGACGCGGATATTATATTTTCCGTATTCGAAGGCTGCAGTCTTGGTCATGCCCACCACAGCGTGTTTGCTTGCAGCATATGCTCCCATGCGAGGTGCTGATCGTATACCTGCAGCAGAAGCTACATTGACGATAGAACCTTTTTTATTTTTCATCATCACCTTGAGTGCTGCCCGCATGCAGTAAAATACGCCAGTCTGGTTGATTGCTATGGTCTTTTCCCAGTGTTCATTGCTTGTCTCATCGAAGAAATTCATACCTAGATCTATGCCTGCATTATTGATCATATGATCTACCTGTCCATATTTAGAAAGGGCCGTATCAATCAGATGTTTTACATCGACATCAGAAGAAACATCAGCCTTGAGACTGATGGCTTGACCTCCGCTCTCCAAGATGCTGTCGGCAGTTGCTTGCGCTTTTTCAATACTTAGGTCGGAAGCAATAACTATAGCTCCAAGTCTTCCAAATTCTATAGCCGTAGCTTTTCCTATGCCTGATCCTGCACCTGTTATGACAACTACTTCATCTTTGAATTTCATATCTATTTCTATTATATAACATTGAGTGTGCGAAGATATCCAGTAGAAACATTTACGAAAGTGATCCTTCTAGATTCTTAAGATCTTTTTCATAATGCCTCGAAGCCAACCAGAAGAAAAGAGGGGCGATGAGAAGTCCTATGAAATTGATTGTGATGGCATATCGCAGTCCCAGGGCTCCATGTTCTGGAGCTAGGTAGTCACTAAGTAAACCCACGACTAGTGGCCCGCAAGTGAGACCGATGATATTGATAAAGAAAAGTATGATGGCCGTAGATAGAGCGCGCATCTTAGGTGAGGCGAGACTCTGACCCACCGCATAAAGCGGCCCAAAAAAGGAAGAGCTTATGACGACGTATGGGAAGACTGCATATAGCGCATAGTAAGGATCCTCTACCCAATACCTGAATAACGCTGGCCCGATCGAGAGTAAGCCTGCCAGCATGGGTATGTATAAGTACCATTTGCGGTTTGCTTTTCCAAGGCGATCTGCCAAGCGTCCACCCATGTAAGTGCCGATAATCCCGCCTATACCTGTCCCAAATCCTAAACCGTATCCTATGGTCTTTAAATCGAGCTCAAAATATCGCCCTAGATATAATGGGCAAAAGTTAGTACTGCTATACAGCGAGTAAGTCATGAATCCCGCACCCAAACAAGTGAATAGAAATGACTTCTGCCCAAGAAGAAACCTGATGACTTCTAAAGAGGTTCTATCTGTCCCTGAAGACGTAGTCTTTTCCATCTGTCCCCTTTGAGGTTCTCTGACAGTAAATGCTAAGAAGAGCGCAAGTAAGATACCTGGTGCTCCCAAGGAGTAAAATGCCACTCGCCAACCATAACTATCTGCTATGACCCCAGCTAAGACAAAGCCCATAAGAATACCGATGTATATCCCTGAGTTGTAGATGGCAAATACAGTCCCACGTTGTTTCGCAGGAAAGTAATCGGAGAGGATAGAGTGTGAGGGAGGCATGCCTCCGGCTTCCCCAGCACTTACTCCTATCCGAGTCATCATCATCTGTATAAAGTTCTGTGCAAAGCCTGCAAGGACAGTCATAAAGGACCAAAAGGTTAGACAGACGGCTAGTAAGCTCTTTCGATTATGGGAGTCGGCATACCGCGCGATAGGAAGTCCAAGTATCGTATATAACAGTGCAAAAGATAATCCTGTAAGTAAACCTAACTCGGTATCAGACAATGAAAGCTCTCGAGCAATATCTCTTTGAAGTAAGATCATGACCTGTCTGTCCATAAAGTTGAAGACATAGACTAATGTCAAGATCCCTAGGACGAACCATTTGTAGTTGTCAGATTCCTTCTGCATGCTGGAAGGTAAGGAATGCCTTTACAAATGGAGATTGTAAAGCTGTCGATTGTAAATTTATAGTAGAGAACAAATTAGATAATCGGATACATATTATTAAATCATGTTATATGATCGTTATATTTGATTAATTTATTTGCAGTGATATGAGACGATTGTTATTTTTTGCAGTGTTGTTCTTTACGGTTAACTACAGTCTTTCTACTCAAAGCTCCAAACCCAATTATTCCCTTTTGTGGGAATTGTCAGGTGGAGATTTAATTGGTAAGTCATATGTGTTTGGATCTGCTCATATTAATGATGAAGAGGCATTTGACTTTCCGTTTTCACTATTGAGAGCATTAGAAGAGTGTGATGCTTTTGCCGCAGAGTTGGAGATTGATAGTATGAACATGGCGATGCTTGATTTGATCCTGGATCAGTTATCAGATGTGGGTGAAGGGCAGAGTACGGCTGAGTCTCTATATGATGATCCTGACGGGAAACAGACTTTTTTAGATGCATACTTGTATCGAGTGGCTAAGGTTCTAGGAAAAAAGACATACGGTTTGGAGCTTGTCGAAGATCAGATGGAGTTATTTTCTTTATTCTCAGATGAAGAAGAGATGTGGGAGTTGTCCGAAGAAGAGTATCAAGATTTTGTAGATATCTATGCGAGTGGAGATATCGATATGATGTATGAGAATTATCAGGATGATATACCTGAAGATCTAAAGATGATATCTCGTAATCATATACAAGCGGCATCTATCATACGTCTAGGTAAGAGCCAGCCTACCTTTTCCGTGGTGGGTGCAGCCCATTTATTTGGAGATCAAAATGTGTTGGATTTACTTCGAGAGGAAGGATATGATGTACAAAGAGTAGCTTATGACAAAGCGGGTAGTGCCGAGATAGAAAAAATATACTCTCAGTCTATCAGTGAAGATTGGAGTCAAGTCATGGGATTCTCTGGGGGCTATACTTTTTTATCGCCTCATGATTTTCGCTCTGTTTTTTTAGAAAATACAATCGATGCGAATATGGATGTACAGCTGGACTTAGGGCTCATTTATCTAACGATGGCAACTAGATTAAGTGGTCCACGTGGTGCTTTCTTTCAAAAAACTTTATTGGACACATACATCGAGGATAGTGAAAAAGTCATTCTATTTGACAGTATAGAAACAGCGCTAGGAACCAATTATGATCTTTTGTATGAAGGAGATTTGGTCATGAGATGCAAAATGACTCAACTAAAGGACATGGTGATTGCACAGATAGTAATGGGGTTTTCATACAGCTCACTTGATCATCCTTATGT
>CAYYBR010000160.1:0-9950 GCA_964470035.1 uncultured Saprospiraceae bacterium | reverse complement strand
GCATTGGCTAAACTAGAATCACTCAACGTGCCGCCTCCTGTAGTTGTCCATATCAAACTATCTGCTCCGCCTCCAATAACACCTGCTAGCGTTACCGCTGTCTCTGCACATACTTCCTGATCTTGGCCCGCATCAGCTGTAGGTAGTAAATCAATTGTCAAGGTCATCGTATCTGTAGCTGCTAGACAGCTTCCATTACTTGCACTTGTTAATACCAAGTCAACACTACCATTACTTATATCCTGTGCTCCGATCGTATAATCTGTGCCTAATTCACTTGCATCCCCAAACGTACCATCTCCTAGCGTCGTCCACGTGCCTACTGTAACGCCACCGCCTACTGCGCCGACCAGCGTAATGTGGCCTTCTGTCTCGCAGATCTGTTGGTCAGAGCCTGCATTAGAAGTAGGTTGTTCACTAAACGTTACCGTCATCTCATCTACGGCCGCAGGACACACCGTGCCCGCTGCTCCGCCTACTGTCAAGGTAAAGGTCACTGTATTACCTACATCTCCAGCTACTGGCATGTATACCGCATTGGCTAAACTAGAATCACTCAACGTGCCGCCTCCTGTAGTTGTCCATATCAAACTATCTGCTCCGCCTCCAGTTACTCCGGCTAGCGTAATTGCTGTCTCTCCACATACTTCCTGATCTAGTCCTGCATCTGCTGTCGGTAGTTCAAAGATGACCAAGGTCATAGTATCTTTCACAGCTCTACAGATAACATCAGAACTAGTTAAAATAAGAAAAATCGAATCTGCCGAAATATCTCCTGAGCCTGGAGTGTATACTGTTGTGAGGTCTGAAGCATTACCAAAAGTACCATCACCTGTGGTTGTCCAAATACCATCAGTCACTATACCTGTAATAGTACCGGCCAGTGTTATGTTCGACGTCGACTCGCAAATCGTCTGATCAACGCCTGCTGATACAACTGGTTCAGAACCCACTTCAAACGTTACGCTATCTCTTCTTGAACAGCCGCTGATGTCATCGACGACATCTACTATAACTACAACGGTACCAGAATCTATTGCATTTAGGGTTGGTGATGATGTACTATCATTATCTATACCTGCCGCAACAGAAGAACTACTTAGACTCCAAGCCCATGTAAACTGGCCTCCTAAGAAACTAAATGCTGACCCGTCTATAACCCTTGACTCACCTTCACAAAGGTCAAGTGGTCCATTAGGATTGATAAATACAAAAGGTCCTGGATTAATTGTTACTGTTATCTCAAACGGATCCCCAACGCAACCATCTGCAGTTGTCGGGGTCACTGTATAAACGATGTCTAAAGGTACTGTTGCAAAATTCGTAACTGTCTCTTTAATTGTATCGGCGCCAGATCCAAATCCATATGGGAAACCTGGAGCAACTGAGTGTCCGACAAGGAAAGTGTTATTATAGTTAGAAACTGTAGCAGTATATGTAATGATCTCAGTATCATCATCAGTAGTATCTCGATCTGCTGCTCCTATATTCTGAATATAATCTAATAAATCAATAGTATACTCCTCTTGAGTACAAGCGTCTATCTCAGCGTCCATCCCATCTGGTTCTGGCCTGACAACTATCCTAAAGTCTAGTGTATCCGTCACACAGTCACCAGCATTGAGGGACTTACTATTATCTGTATCGATATAGGCTATAAGCTGTGCTTCAAGTGTATCTATATATTCATCTACATTATTATAAGTAGAATCATCTACAAATGCTACAAAGGAATTTGTCAATTCAAGGCTATCAACATTACCAATAGGAGGTGCAGGTGTTACGATAGATCCCACGGTTGAAGCATTTGTAACAACGTATTTATATCTCAACGTATCTCCATTACTTACTGAGCTAACATCAGATCTCACTTCTATATCAAGAAGATCTTCGTCACTGCACATAACAATCACAGTTGTATCTGCGATCGTTGTAGCGACTCCATTGTTCAATCTGAATTGAGCTTCTATAGTTGGTTCAGGCTGAACGGTTACTGTAAAAGTGAAAAACTCTTGGGAGTTATTGCCCGCGGACCTACACGTATCATATGCCACTAAGAAAGGACGCAGTGTGATATATACATCTACTGTATCATTGGTTGGATTGTGGAACGTTTCTCTAAAAACAGAGGACATATCAGCAAGATTGAACTCTTTCAAAGTATCTGGAGCTGTTCCGTCTCTATAAACACCAGTTGTAATTGAATCAGTCATGACTGAATCCAATGACATAGGTGAAGTAGTTGATATAGTGACTACTTCATAAGCTGCTCTTACATCAAAGATCTGGTTGGTACTATTGTCTCCCATTATAGACGCAATGCCGAAGTCTATCTCTATACCACTACATACTAGTGTATCACTACCTGTATTGGTTCCACCAAAAGCTATATTATTCGTTCCATCAAATGAGGTACTATCAGCTCTAACCAATTCTAGCGTACTGTGATCAGGTATAGGTAGTACATGAACTATGATATCAAAAGTATCTCCTTGACAAACGTTTGTAGAAGTTAAATCTTCATACTGAGCAACCAATGTATATGTAATCGTCTGTACATCATCTGTAAAGTTTCTTACGTATTCTTGAAAAGAAACAGCACTGGATGTTACATCAAACTCGGTTTCTGATCCGCTTTCGTCTGTATAAGTCGCCGCTGTGCCACTTGCATCAGATGCCCTGGTAAAACTACTCGTAGTAGTCGTATCTATATTAATGATTTCAAATTCCTTTTTATTTTTATCTAAGGAAGGCGTTGCGTCGATCTCAAGGTTGAAAGCAGGAATCTCAGCAAAATCAGTATTACTTCCATTATCAACTCCACCACAGATAACTGTCTCAAACTTGAGATGGTCGGTAGCTGTGGCATCTGTTCTTAACCATCGACTTGTCTCGGTCAAATCTCCTACAGGCAAGACAGCCGCTGTATCCAAATGTGGCACCGGCTCAATAGTCACTACAACTGTATCTGGTGTTGCATCTAGACAATCGTCACCAGTACCCATATCATCGGTACCATTAGGACCAAAAGTATATGCAGTAACAACATATTCGATGACTGCTACAGTATCAGCTGTAGGATTAGTAAGTATGGAAAGATCTATTAACGAATCGGCTCCTACACTTGGAGCATTTGGTGTAAACCCAAATCCATCGCCATCTGTGAGGGATGCAGTGATTAAATACTTTGTTCCTATACCGGTAGATGATCCATCAAGGCTTCCGGTAGTTGTCTGTAAAGTGTCCCCACTGCATATGAACTCGGTAAGAGCATCTGAGTTACCATCACCATCTTTTACTTCTGACACAGGTTCTGGTTCTACTTTAATTAGAACAACAGTAGAGTCTACAGACAAGCAGTCATCCATGGAGCCGCCATCATCTGTACCGTTAGGTCCAAATGTATATGCATGTAACACATACTCAATGATCGCAGTATCGGCAGTAGTATTCATAAGAGTTGCTGCATCCAAAATAGAATCTGCAGCTATCCCAGATTGTAATGAGGAGAAACCTGAAGCTGTTCCTGATTTAAGTGATGCCTTAACTCTATATGCATCACCAACTCCATTTACAGGCAATGGGCCCGTGAGGCTTCCTGTTGTTGTCTGAATAGTGTCACCATGACAAACGGTCTCTTTTAAGGCTCCTCCAAAACCATCTATATCTTTTACCGCACTAATTGGTTTAGGTTCGACCGTTACTACAATTGTATCTGGTTCTGATAAACAATCATCTAGAATTCCATCTCCAGAATCCATTGTATTACCTCCATCATCATTGCCGTCAGAGCCAAATGTATATGATCTCACTATGTAAGAGACTGTTGAGTCTACCACACCTGTATTCGTAAGAGGTATGGTGCTGTTCAAGACAGAATCAGCTCCAACACTTACTTGGCTAGCTATGACACCACCAGTCGTGCCAACCGTCGTGATTAAGTATGCATCACCGAGACCGGTACTTCCAACCAAGCTCCCAGTAGTCGACTGAATTGTATCTCCATGGCAGACGGTCTCTGTTAAATTATCACTGTTATTATCGCCATCGACTATTTCAGTAATAGGTCTAGGTCTTACGGTTACAGTCACAGTAGTCGAAGATGCTAGGCAGTCATCCATAGTTCCTCCATCATCTGTAAGGTTAGGTCCGAATGTGTATGCTGTAACTGTATAGCTTACAATAGAGTCTATAATACCTATATTAGTCAGCGGTACTATACCATTGAGTCGTGTATCAGCAGCGAGTCCTGATTGGAGTGCTATGACGCCACCAGTTGATGTAGTTGCTGATATCAAATATGCATCTCCAACGCCAGCATCGAGGCTATTTAAGCTTCCTGTAGTTGTTAGAACTGTATCCCCATGACATATGGTCTCTGATAGTGCATCAGCATTCATGTCGATATCGAGCACTTGTGTGATAGGCTCTGGCTCAACAGTAACGACAACAGTAACAGGAGAAGTCGAAAGGCAGTCATCATTGATGCCATTGGAACCTCCATCGCCTGTATTAGCTAAGTCATTTTCGCCGTCTTGTCCGAATGTATACGCCGTGATCGTATATGTCACAGTAGAATCAGAAGCTCCAAAGTTTGTTAACAGATTAGTTCCATGAATAGGTGTATTAGCTGGGACACTAACGAGGGTATCTTTAGTTCCTCCAGATCCTTCAGCAATGATGAGATAGAAATCACCAACACCAGTTGATCCCGTTAAACTTCCCGTTGTTGTTGTAGGTGACGTATTATGACAAATAGTTTCTGTTGCTACTCCTCCAAATCCATCTATATCAATGGCTTCACTGATTGGATTTGGTTCAACTGTAACTAAAACCTCTATAGATGTTGCTGCTAGGCAATCATCTAAGATACCATCACCAGAATTGACAGTATTACCTCCATCATCATTGGTATCGGGACCAAATGTATATGCAGTAATGGTATACTTGATCACAGCATCTACTTCACCAACGTTTGTCAAGTGCATGGGTCCATTGATTATAAAATCTGCACCTACACTGATGCGGCTAGCTTCAAACCCTGTTGCCATACCTGACATTAGCTCAGCTTCTATAAGAAATGCATCACCTACTCCTAGATTCATGCCTGCAGTATCGAGGCTGCCTGTCGTGGTCACTACAGTATCTCCACTACAAACCGTTTCTGTGACTACAGAACCGTTGTTATCAGTATCTAATGCTTCACTTATTGGATTTGGCTCGACAGTCACTAGAACAGTCTCGGATACGGCTGCAAGACAATCATCTCCTTTACCTCCATCATCAGTTTCATTAGGGCCAAAAGTATATGCGGTTACGGTATATCGTACAACTGCATCGACTCCACCTGTGTGTGATAGAGCTACCATTCCATTGAGTGGTACATTCTCCCCTAGAGAGCCAACTGTATCTATAAGGCCTATTACCTTAGGGCCTGAGATGGAATCGGCATAGACTAGGTAAGCATCACCGATACCAGAGCTACCTACTAGACTACCAGTTTGTGTTGTTACCTGATTATCGCTACATACAGTCTCTGTATTGAGATTAAAGTCATTATCTGTCCCAATAATCATACTTATTGGATTAGGCTCTACTGTTACTATTACATTTACGGAAGTGGTAGCAACACAGTCATCATCGGTTCCATCATCATCCATACCGTTCGGACCAAACGTGTAAGCCGTAATGGTATAGGTGACCTCGGCATCTTGTGCACTTAGATTAGTTAAAGGTATAGATCCATTAAGGACAGAATCTGCTTTAACTCCCGATTGGCTCGTTATAAATCCGCCTACCGTACCTGTTCCTCCGGTCTGTACGGCAGTTATCAGATAAGCATCGCCTACTCCTTGAGCAACCATAGGCCCATTCAGACTACCTGTAGTCGTCTGTACTAATCCATCATCACAGACTGTCTCTGTCCCTAGATCAGTATTATTATCTCCATCTACTACTTGAGATACTGGATCGGGTTCTACTATGACATCTAATGTATCAGGAGCAGACAAACAGTCATCACCTGAACCAAATTCATCCATAGCATTAGGCCCAAAAGTATATGCGGTGATAATATATTGTACTGTAGAATCTATCGGACCCGTGTTAGACAAAGAAGCTGGATCAACCACTGTGCCAGCACTTATACTTTGTTGTGGATCTGTAAATCCACCAGCTGTACCTGTGGCAGTTATAAGATAGGCGTCACCTACCCCTGAAGTGCTTCCATCCAAAGACCCGACTGTAGATTGTAGTGTACCATTATGACAAACTATCTCAGTAGACGCATCTCCGTTATTGTCCACATCTATAATCTCTGCGATGGGTTCAGGCTCTACTGTAACAGTCACGTTCAGTGAAATGTCAGCAAGACAGTCATCTCCTTTACCTCCATCGTCCATATTATTTGGTCCGAAGGAATATGTTGTAACAGTAAAAATCACTATAGAATCTGTTGCTCCTGTATTGGTTAATGGCATTCCTCCATTGAGCAGAGAATCTGCTCCAGCTCCAGAAAGCGTATCTACGATACCCCCTGAAGCACCGACAGCTGTGATTAAGTAGGCATCACCTACACCTGTGCCACTTCCATCTAAAGTTCCAGTAGTTGTAGTTAATGCATCTCCATGACATATGATCTCAGACATAGCTGACACTTCTGATACAGGCTCAGGCTCTACAGTTACGGTCACCGTTATAGAAGATAAAGCTAGGCAGTCATCATGGCCACCTCCATCATCAATACCGTCAGGACCAAATGTATATGCCGTAACAGTATAGGTCACTATAGAATCAGATATACCATTATTAGTTAGGGTAGCTGGATCCAATACTGTACTATCCGCTATACCAGATTGGTTAGCAGTAAACCCAACCGAACTACCGGTTGCGGTTATTAGGTATGCATCACCTACTCCATCACTATTAGTTGGACCTGCAAGACTACCAGTTGTCGATTGGATAGATTCTCCATGACAAACTATCTCAGCAGTAACACCTCCAAATCCGTCCACATCCACAACCTGTGAAATGGGCTCAGGCTCGACAGTAACTACAACATCTACGGAGGTGCCCAGACAATCATCTAAGATACCATCACCAGAATCGACAGTATTGCCTCCATCATCATTTCCGTCAGGACCAAATGTATACGCCGTTACAGTATAGGTCACTATAGAATCAGATATACCATTATTAGTTAGGGTGGCTGGGTCCAGCACTGTGCTATCTGCTATACCAAATTGGTTAGTAGTAAATCCATCTGCACTTCCGGTGGCTGTTATCAAGTAGGCATCACCTACCCCATCTACACCAAGAGGACCAACCAAGCTACCCGTCCTAGTTTGGACTGTATCTCCATGACATACCACTTCCGTAAATGTATCACCATCATTATCACCATCTAAGACTTGGGTCATAGGGTCTGGTTGGACTGTTATAGTGACAGTAACTGATGTGGCCAGGCAATCATCTTCTTTGCCTTGATCATCTACGCCGTTAGGACCAAATGTATATGCTGTAACTATGTAAGTTGCTATAGAATCGGCTACACCTGTATTAGTTAAAGGCACAGCATCATTCAATAGTGAATCAGCTCCTACACCGGATAAGGTGTCAATAATACCTCCAGCAGAACCTTCTCCTGTGACCAAATATGCATCTCCTACTCCTGATGATCCAGTCAAACTTCCAGTGGTGATAGATATGGTGTCACCATGACATATCACTTCTGTCAAAGCCGATACTTCGGACATTGGCTCTGGTTCTACGATTACTGTAACCGTATCAGACAAAATAGACAAACAATCATCCATAGTGCCATTGTTATTAACACCATTAGGGCCAAAAGTATAAGCTGTTACGATATATGTCACTGTGTCATCGGCAGATCCAGCATTAGTTAAAACTGTAGCTGCATTCAGACGAGCATTCGCATTGACGTTACCTTGAAGTGGAATAAAACCTGCCACTACTCCTGTGCCTGTAGCTTCAATCAAATATGCATCTCCGACTCCACTACTACTACCATCAAGACTCCCTGTTGTGGTTTGAACTGTATCTCCATGACATACCGTCTCTAAAAGGCTGCCACCAAATCCGTCACCGTCTAATACTTCTGATATTGGCTCAGGCTCCACTGTGACTATCACTTTGATCGTATCAGAAAGACAATCGTCACCTGTACCCCCATCATCATCCCCATTTGGACCGAATGTATATGTATTCACTTTATATTCTACTGTAGCATCACTACTTCCTGTATTGGTAAGCGGTATGGTTCCGTTCAACATTGAATCAGCACTAATACTTGATTGTGCGCTCGTTATGACTCCTCCTACAGTACCCATTGTAACAGCAGCATTAATTAAATAAGCATCTCCTTGTCCTACTCCTAGCTCTGTCAAGCTTCCTGTAGTCGTCTGGACACTATCACCATGACATACCGTCTCGGATAATGGTCCACCAAATCCATCGATATCCTCGACCTCAGCTATAGGCCGAGGCTCCACGATGAGTAATACTGTTTCACGAACGGTAGAAAGAACATCATCTCCAGCACCACCATCATCAGACCCATCAGTACCGAAGTTATAAGGTGTGACTAAATATGTCACTGTATCATTGTCAAGAGATAATGCTGTATGGGTATGTTGGGCATCATCTATCCTATCACTACCAAGGACTCCTACTTGTGGGGTTGTAAATCCAGTAGCACTACCAGAAGCTGTTATCCTGTAGGCATCAATAATCCCACTAGTAAGGCCAGTTATACCAACACCTATAGGAGTTAAACTCATGGTATCACCGCTGCATATAGTTTCTATTCTTTTTACAATTGGCCCTAGGGTGTTTTCTGTGACGAGAGTAGAACAAGTGGTATCACCCATCCCTGTATTGTTATCAAGAATCTCTGTCAAAGTGATCATGTCTTCACTTCCTTCAAAGTGAATACCTTCAATCACATTAAATGGCACTCCACTAACTATACCTGTGACAGTATCACTTCCTCCACTTACATTATCAAATACTAAATCATAATTACCTGTTCCCATACTAGCTGTAAAAGTTACTTCATAGCCTTCACCCTCACAAATGGTGGTACCTGCTGGACCTGCAGAGGAAATTGTACCATCTGGTCTTTCTCTTATGTTAAGCGGTTGTATAGTACCTGCTGTGGTTAATGCCAGATTTTGATAGTCGTCAATAAGAGGATCAGCATTCTGATCCTGCTGAACATCAGTTATCGTAACTGACACATCCCCTAACGTGCCGGCATATCCTTGTATAACAACTTCTGCAGTTGTCGCTGTTGCACTCACTTTTTGGAAAGGAGTATTTATAGAAAGACGAACACCTGTATCGTTAATCTCAACATTAATTCTATAATTATTTATGCCCGTAGTTGGCAGCCCAGATAAACTTATAATTAGAGAATCTCCCTGACAAAAAGGACTACTTGTTCCTTCTACAACTACCGGCAGAAAAAGCAGTGTTGTTAAGTCTTTCTCACTATCCTCTGAAGCCAATTCCTCAACTTCTAAATCAAATTTTGATAGACCTTTAAAGTCAACCGAATTTGCTCTAAGAATATTGATGCTGATAACAGTTGAAAGAAATAAGATTAGTGTAAATGAAAATGTAAATAGGTTGTTCATGCTTTGAATCTTTGAAGGTTATTGGTTGTATAACCAGATGGTAAATATAACTTCGATTGGAAAGTTCAGACATCCCAAATTTTCACCAAAAATGGCCTGAAAGCCAATGGATTCAGGGTATATTTAATATTAAATATTTTACTATGTGAATAAATTCAGACTGTATAATTTTCAACTTTCAGCCTAACTAAAAGAGACTATTGGCGTGTAGATTTCACAAGGTTTAGTAGAATAGAATACGAGATGTAAGAGGCTACTTATAATCAGGAAAGGTATATTATAATAAGAGACGTG
>CAYYBR010000159.1:4888-9980 GCA_964470035.1 uncultured Saprospiraceae bacterium | reverse complement strand
GCTTCGACTCCGCTCAGCGACCATGTTAGTTGATAACTCTCCGAACCTGTTAAACGTAGAAACATAAGTACCTAGAAACGTAGTAACACAAATCGACTCCGTTCAGCGACCATATGGTACCGGAACCAAACAAAACTTCTGAAACCTAAAAACGCAGAAACGTAGAAACGTAGAAACGTAGAAACCTATTAAACTTCTCAAACTTATTAAACGTAAAAACCCAGAAACTTAGAAACCTAGAAACGAATTAAACGTAATCAACTCGTCGCCCCACCAGATATCTTATCCAGTGCTCCACTCACCTTGGCAAGGACCTCATCCCTTCCTTCTAGGCTATGTCGGTCCTTGAGATAAGCGGGGTCATTATAGGCTACCTTAACCTCACCAGATGCTTCCTGAAAAACAATCATCTTCTGTGGCAGGTCTAAGGAGACAGTACGATTAGCCAACATAAGAGGTGTGCCCAACTTTGGATTACCAAAAAGAATGATCCTCGTAGGTAGTAGTTCTATATCCGCATTAGCGGCATTCTTGCTGTGATCGAGTTCTAGGATGATCTTCAGATTAGGATTTCCTTCTAGGATACCCCGAAGCTTCTGATAGGTAGCCTCAAAGTCGTTATTGCTCGTTTTGATGATAAGTCCATTAGTATTCATAGTACTTTATTTGATAAAAAGATAACGGGCATCGGCGTTGTTGGTTCGAAGGATGTCGGATAAACATATGATATAAATGAAAAGCTCTCACAGGGGGCGTCTCGATCTCAAGTAAAGGTAATGGCAGCCAGATAGTTGGTCGCGAGACATATCAAGTATGGAATTGTACTCAGGACTTCTATCTTTATCACCAAACTCCACGATATGAGATTTAGTATTATCATATGCTTATTATCCTTCCTTAGCTACTTACAGGTAGCATCGCAGGATCTAGATATCTCTTACTATATACCTGACATATCTTATGATAAGTCTATCACTACCCCACTTGAGTTTTTAGGACATGAAGTAGGCGAGATGCATGTCACGCATGATAAGCTGTACTACTACATGAAGCAGCTCTCTGAAGAATCAGAGAGAATCACCCTCACGGAGTATGCACGATCACACGAGAAAAGACCACTCATCTATCTGACCGTAACCTCGACATCTAATCACGCGAGGATAGATGAGATTAAGGCCGAGCATAAAAGACTCACTAATACTGCGGTATCACAAGATGTCAACATCCGTGACATGCCCATCATCATCTATCAAGGTATGAGCATACATGGCAATGAACCGTCTGGCGGCAATGGTGCCCTTGCACTAGCTTATTATCTAGCGGCAGGTCAAGGAGAAAAGATCGATCGTCTACTGGACGAGGTCGTCATCTTACTCGATCCTGTCTATAATCCAGATGGCTTTAATCGCTTTGCCTCTTGGGTAAATAGTCATAAGGGCAAGCACCTCATCTCTGACCCCAATAGTCGCGAGTACACTGAAGCCTGGCCACGAGGTAGGACTAATCACTATTGGTTTGATCTTAATCGCGATTGGCTACTTCTTACTCACCCAGAAAGTCAAGGTCGCATACGTGTTTTTCATGAGTGGAAGCCCGACATCCTTACAGATCATCATGAGATGGGTACTAACTCTACCTTCTTCTTCCAACCAGGCATACCCTCTCGCACCAACCCCAATACACCACAACTTAACCAAGATCTAACTGCGAAGATCGGAGAGTATCACGGCCGTGCGCTTGATGCTATAGGATCACTCTACTATACCAAAGAGTCGTTTGACGATTACTACTATGGCAAGGGCTCTACATATCCAGATGCTCAAGGTTGTATAGGGATATTATTTGAGCAAGCGAGCTCTCGAGGTCATCTACAAGAGAGTGACAATGGCATGCTCACATTTCCATTTACGATCAGAAATCAGGTCGCAACGATGCTATCTACCCAAGATGCAGCGGTAGGCCTACGAGAAGAGATATTGGACTACAAAAGAAAGTCATTCACGGATGCTCGAAGACTGGCGACCAGTAATCCTATAAAAGGATATCGATTTGGCGATGCTCATGATCCAGCGAAAGTAGCTAGGTTCATAGAGATCCTGTTGAGTCATCAAATCAATATTTACGAAAGTGATGATCAGACTTATGTCGTCCCGCTAGCACAAGATCAATATCGACTAGCAAAATCCATCTTCGAAAAAGTAACCAACTTTCAGGATAGTCTCTTCTACGATGTATCGGCTTGGACGATGCCTTTGGCCTTCGACATCCCATATGAAGAGCTCAGAGGAGCAGTATCTCTAGGAGATCAAGTAACAGAAGTGCCAAGCCTGTCTGGTCAACTATATGGTGACGAATCAGCGTATGCCTACCTCATCGATTGGTCGAAGTACTATGCCCCGAGAGCATTAAAAAGCTTACTTGCTGCTGGCGTCAATGTCAAACTTGCGCATGAGAAATTTTCCATGGATATCGATGGCTCCGATGTGGAGTTTGCTCGTGGCACCCTCATCATACCCTGTGGCAATAACCAGACTCTCAGTCGCCCAGAGTTGTATAAGATGATGGGGCAACTAGCAAAGCATAACCACCTAGATATCATAGGTGTATCTACAGGTTTAGTCACTTCAGGTGTCAATCTTGGCTCTAGATCGCTGGGCACTATAGACGACCCTCAAGCTATCATCCTCATAGGACAAGGTACTAATGGCTATGATGCTGGTGAGATCTGGCACCACCTAGATCAGAACTTGGAGATGGCAGTACCGATGGTCGACATCGCACAATTTGGAAGACTTGATCTCAGTAAGTATAGGACTATCATCATGCCTGATGGCAGCTATGGTGCTCTAACAAGACATAAGAAGGCGCTATCTGACTGGGTATCTGGTGGTGGCAATATCATCGCCATCAAGAGGGCTATCAACTGGCTCAAGGGTCAGGATATACTTGGCATCAATCCGACAAAAGATGAAAACATGTCAGATAGCAAGAAGAGTATGAAGTCTTTCGCTTCCGCAAATGAAACCTCAGGAGCAAAATTTACAGGAGGTATGATCGCCCAGATCGACGTGGATCTTACGCACCCTTTGTTCTATGGCTACAGAAGAGCTACACTTCCAGTATTTAAACGTGGCAATGAATACTATGAACCACTCGGAGACCCTTATAGCACACCTGGAAGATATAGTGAAGATCCTGTACTAAGCGGATATATACATGCGGAGAATCAAGCTAAGATGCCTGGTGCTGGTTCTGTTTTTTCTCAAGACAAAGGCCGCGGCAAGATCATCGGTCTTGTAGACAATCCTACCTTCAGGGGATACTTCTGGGGTAACTCCAAGCTACTCGCCAATGCTATCTTTCTTGGACACGCCTATTAAACTACTAACAAAATGAAACTATCAACGATCTACCTCATCATCTGCTCGTCCCTCCTCATACTAGGGTGCCAGCATGAGCATAAGCACAGTAATCAAAAAGGGCAAAATCTTGATAAGGACCAGAAACATCGTGAAGCGCACGAACATCACAATATGGATATGAAAATCAAGCCAACACTCATACACACAGTGTTCTTCTGGACTAATGAAGGTACTACTGATGAGCAAATGAAGGCATTTGAAGCAGGCCTCGAAAAGCTAGGAAGCTGTCCTCAGATTCAGACCTACTTCTGGGGACCTCCTGCATCTACTGAAAAGCGGGATGTGGTAGATAATACTTACGACTACGCCATCAATGTTCATTTTGCCAGCAAAGAAGATCAGGATGCTTATCAAGATGAACCTATCCATCAAGAGTTCATCGAAAATCATAAAGACCTCTGGGCAAAGGTGGTGGTGTATGATAATGAGGTGAGGTAGGTAATGTTGCCCTGCCCGTCCCGCGCCGGGCTCTGCACCAAACACTATCATTTCTGCAAATCCCACTTGCGCGAGACGCGCAAGTCAACCCACAACCCGTTGCCCCGCGCACCCTCGCGCCGGGCTATCCACCAAACACTATCATCATTTCTGCTAAACCCAACTTGCGCGAGACGCGCAAGTCAACCCATAACCCGTTGCCCCGCGCATCCTCGCGCCGGGCTATCCACCAAACACAGCCCTTTCTGCTCATCCCAACTTGCGCGAGACGCGCAAGTCAACCTGTTCAACCCACTGTTTCCCTGCGCGTCCACGCGCTGGGCGCTCCACCAAACACAATACTTTCTGCACAACCCACTTGCGCGAGACGCGCAAGTCAACCTGCTTAACACCATAACGTCAAAAAATCAAACTCACTTTCTCCAGTTAAATAGCACGGCACAGATGAATAGCGATATTCTTCCTCACTCAATCCAGCTCTAGCAACATTCTTGTGCCCATAATGAAATTTTTGTTCAAAAAACTTGCTTGAGAAAATCTGAACATTTAGCGACTCTGGCTTCCATATTTGAAAGGATTTATTCGAACGATTGATTTGAAATTTTTTACGTTCATCAATGTTCATCTTAGATAGAAATTTCTTCGAAGAATAACTTAAAAGCGAGTGCTTAACATCTATGATGGAACTAGGAGGAATAACTTCGATTATAAGGTGAAAATGGTTGTCCAAAATGACAAAAGCATATATAACCGCCCTCTTCTTGGCAACTAGAAATGAAAAACCATCTAGAAGGATCTGTTTGTTTTCATCGGATTTCAATACATCTTTCCACTTGGTTATTGTACATGTTAGAAAGTACAGATTGTTGTATCGGATTAGTCCAGACATAGGCTTAGAAAGATAAGATTTTGGCTATTTCCTGCAAAGGTTCTTCCGCACGTCTGTGCGATAAGCCTAAACATCTAACAAAATCTTCTCTACAATTCCCACTTGCGCGAGACGCGCAAGTCAACCCATAACCCGTTGCCCTGCGCGTCCCCGCGCCGGGCTCTGCACCAAACACCATCATTTCTGTTAAACCCACTTGCGCGAGACGCACAAGTCAACCCACAACCCGTTGTCCCTGCGCGCGCGCACCGGGCTCTGCACTGAACACAGCCCTTTCTGCTCATCTCAACTTGCGCGAGACGCGCAAGTCAACCCATAACCCGTTGCCCTGCGCGTCCCCGCG
>CAYYBR010000159.1:0-4788 GCA_964470035.1 uncultured Saprospiraceae bacterium | reverse complement strand
CCGGGCTCTGCACCAAACACCATCATTTCTGCTAAACCCTCTTGCGCGAAACGCGCAAGTCAACCTACTCCCCACATCTCTTTCCTTTTGACTCAGCGATAACCCGTACTTTTGCCTTTCAATTATGAAATAGGTATGGTGGACTATAAGTCGATAGAAGAAAAGTGGAGAAAATACTGGTATGACAAAGAGGTGTATAAAGTAAATACAGACACCTCCATCCCGAAGTATTATGTCCTAGATATGTTTCCCTATCCCTCGGGAGCAGGGCTGCATGTAGGTCACCCTCTTGGATATATAGCGTCAGACATATTTGCACGGCATAAGCGCATGTCCGGATACAATGTTTTGCACCCCATGGGTTTTGATGCCTTTGGACTGCCAGCAGAAGAATATGCTCTACAAACGGGCATACATCCCGCGGTCTCTACACAGGAGAATATGGTTCGCTATCGCGAGCAACTTAGTAGTCTGGGGTTTTCTTTTGACTGGTCCAGAGAGGTGAATACATGTGATCCCACCTACTACAAATGGACCCAGTGGATATTCACTCAGTTATATGAGCACTACTATGATAATACCACGAAGAAAGCGAGACGTATAGACAGTCTGATCACTCATCTGGAGCAACAAGGGAACACCGGATTAGATGTAGCAACAAGCACTAAAGAAGTGATCAGCGCTGAAGATTGGGCTGCTCTATCTGCTAAAGAGAAGAGTGATTTTTTGATGCACTATCGACTCGCTTACAAGAAGATAGGATATGTCAACTGGTGTGATGCTTTAGGCACCGTCCTTGCCAATGACCAGGTCAAGGATGGCCTTTCTGAACGCGGTGGACATCCCGTCACCCAAAAGGCGATGCCTCAATGGTGCCTCCGTACCACTGCATACGCAGACCGACTTCTATATGATCTAGATGAGGTGGATTGGTCAAATGCACTCAAGACGATGCAGTCTAACTGGATCGGTAGATCTGAAGGTGCTGCAGTGTTTTTTCCCATAGAAGGGAGCGAAGAAAGCTTGGAGGTATTTACCACCAGAATCGACACGATCTATGGTGCTACCTATATGGTATTAGCACCAGAGCATGATCTAGTGAGTGAGCTAACTACGAAAGGTCAACAAGAAGAAGTTGACAAGTATCTCACTTACGTAAATACTAAGTCCGAGATCGAAAGAATGGCTGAAAAATCAGTGACTGGAGCTTTCATCGGAGCTTATGCCGTGAATCCATTCAATCAAGAAAAAATCCCTATCTGGATAGGAGAATATGTCTTAAAGGACTACGGTACAGGAGCTATAATGGCCGTACCTAGTGATGATGATAGAGATAAGGCCTTTGCAACCAAGTTTGGCATACCTATCATCGATGTAGTAGACAAATCGGATTATCCAGGAGCGACTCTCTCAGATAAGGTCGGAAAGATGATCAACTCTGATTTTCTCAATGGTCTGGAGGTGAAAGATGCTATCGCAAAGGCAACTGCATATGCTGAAGAGCACGGCATAGGTAAGATGGTTATCAACTATAAGATGCGCGATGCCAACTTCAGTAGGCAGCGGTACTGGGGTGAGCCATTTCCAGTAACTTATGATAACGATGGGATACCCAGCGTAGTAGCACAGGAAGATCTACCAGTAGAGCTACCTGATACTGATGATTTTAAACCAACAGCTGGGGGCAACTCCCCTTTGGCACGACTTTCGGATTGGGTAACCATGGCCAATGGCCACACCCGCGAAACTGATACCATGCCTGCCGTAGCCGGATCTTCTTGGTACTACTTGCGATACATGGACCCTGATAACGCTGACACTTTTGCCAGTGACGAAGCTGTGAATTACTGGGAGTCCGTAGACCTATATGTCGGTGGTGCTGAGCACGCAGTGGCACACTTGCTGTATGCTAGATTCTGGCACAAGTTTTTGTATGATCTTGAGCGTGTTCCTACTAAAGAACCATTCAAGAAGTTGATTAATCAAGGGATGATACAAGGTGTTATCGAGCACGTACTTCTCAACAAGACAGAAGAAGCCACTTTCTACTCGGCAGACTTAGTGAGTGATGAAGATAGAGACAAGTATAGTATGCCCTATGTGCATATTGATTACGTGAAGGACTATAGCAGTAGCAATCCAACTTATCTGGATCAAGAAGGTCTAGTCTCATATTGTAAGTGGCGGAAATTTGACAAAGCTACCTTTCACTATAAGGAAGGCAAGGCTGTGGTGAGCAAGCAAGCCGATGGATCTTTTGATATATCTATAGATGGCGATGTCCCTAGAGTGGTAACTGTGTCTGAGGTTGGAAAGATGTCTAAGTCCAGATATAACGTCATCAATCCCGATACGGTCATATCTAGATATGGCACCGACTGCTTTAGGATGTACGAGATGTTTTTGGGTCCTATAGAGCAGTCCAAACCTTGGGACACCAATGGTATCGACGGGGTCAGCAAGTTCTTGCGCAAGTTCCAAGATCTATTCTATGCGAACGAAGTATTTACCTTGAGTGATGATGCTCCTACTAAGGAAGAACTGAAGGTCCTTCATGGTGTGATCAAGAAGGTCAGTAGTGATATCGAAGCCTTTTCTTTCAATACCTCAGTAAGTGCCATGATGATAGCTGTCAATGAGCTAAGAAAGATGGGCACTAATAAGAGGCAGGTCTTAGAGCCCCTAGTACGGCTCATCGCACCCTTTGCTCCCTTCATCAGTGAGGAGCTCTGGTCACTACTAGGTGGACAAGGATCCGTACATCACGCAACTTATCCAGTACATGATGACGCTCATCTGGTAGAAGATAGTATCACCTATCCTATATGTGTCAATGGTAAGAAAAAGACGCTGCAAGAATTTGATGCCTCTCTTTCTAAGGATGACATAGAGCAAGCCGTAAAAGGGCTTGAAGATTTATCGAAGT
The DNA here is from genome assembly GCA_964470035.1 of uncultured Saprospiraceae bacterium. GTDB lineage: Bacteria > Bacteroidota > Bacteroidia > Chitinophagales > Saprospiraceae > JAJRXG01. The sequence goes on along the minus strand of CAYYBR010000159.1, from coordinate 1,862 downwards.
GGACAGACGGAAAAGAGATCAGAAAAGTGATCGTAGTACCTGGCAGGATGGTGAATCTTGTGGTGTAAGTATCTGATCAAAAAGTAACTGAATATCCTCTCAGAACAGCACAAATCTACACAAGACATCAAGCTGTCAAGGAAACAACTTGATGCCTTCCTTATAAATTTGCACACCTTCATTGCTAGTTAGTGTACGTAAGGTAGTAGAGGTACGACTTGATTGATGCAGCATGCATGTTTCACATGCTTCAACAAAGATAGAGAGCCGATAGAGATCAAGATGCCCCATTAGACTAACGGTTCATATGATACAACACACGGTAAGACTAAAAGGAAATATAGCGCCATGACTCCTAGAGTCACCTAGTCACCTCCGACTAACAGAAGACTGTTAACACAAAGATGGGCGCATTAGACTTATATCTCATGATATGTGCAGATCCCTAACCGGGTAGTCATATCAATCGTGCCGATGTCAATAAAGAACTTATGAGCTACCTAGAGTTATGCTTGTACGAGTCTTGATAGAAGTGACAGATAGGATCATAATAAGTAACATGAGTATGATTACACCCCACTCTCCCATAGTAGGAATCAAGTCTGGTACACATGCTCCGCCAAATGACCCAAACAAACTACCTAATTCATCAGGAGGAATTAATGTAAAATCTGAAGAAAGGAGATCCAAAGAAGCTTGTCCACTTATGAATTCATTGGAGCCACTTATGTCGATTAATGGTTGGAGGTCAGAATACTATACTATAAGCTATCAAAGTTAGAAATATGGATGCGCTCCAAGTCAACTTTCAATCCTCCATCCAGAGGTGAAATAATTAACCAGCCTCTTTTAAATGATTCTATAACGAGCCCGATACTAGAAGCAACCTCCAGTTTTTCAAATAGAGCTTTCTTGTAAACCTGTACTGCACTCTTAGAAATCGACAGTTCCTCACAGATCTCATTTGTCGTATATTCTTTTGATATAAGAATAAGCACATCCAACTGTCGCTTGGTCAACTTGACAGGTGTTTTTATCAAAGCCATATCATTTCTTGGTATTTCACATACTCAGCTAGCTGATCAGGAAACCAACCGAATAAAGGATATATAAGACTTTACTAAATCACCCTACAAGATAAATTAGCAACTGAATAAAATCCCCACCATCAAACTAAAGGCAGCCTTGATTGTCTAGCGGTCATCATTGCCACCTACCGACTCGGAGTGATATTTTGTAGCAAAGCCAAAAAAGACTCTCTTCTTCTTCTGGCTAGTGGCACTGTTGTTCCATTAGTCATAATAATGGAACCTTCCTTCAAGTAACTTTGGATCTTAGAAAGGTTGATGATATAAGATCTGTGAGTTTGATAGAAAATGGCTTCGTCACATATCTTAGCAAACTCACCTATATTATAAGAACTCAATATCGGGTCACGATGCTCTGATACAACATTAGTATATCGATCATTTGACTCTAGATAAATTATATCTTTCATATCTATAAACTCAATACTCGAGTCAGATGGAACCCCCAACTTGCGAGAGAGCAAATCCGATCGCTTCATATTCTCAAGAAGCATAGTATTGGGATCAGCGCCTATGGTTTGACTCAATCTAGTGCGAACATTGCTCAGAGCCCTTGACAGTTCATCAACATCTACGGGTTTCAATAAATAATCAACAGCGGACATACGTAATGCCTTAATGGCGTAATCATCAAAACCTGTAACAAAGACTACAGGCATAGAGGAAGATGGCAGTTTCTCTAAAAGCTGAAACCCAGTCATGAAAGGCATGTCAACATCCAACAATAGAAAATCAGGTCGGATCTTAGGTATCTCAGATAATGCAATCTCTGGG
>CAYYBR010000158.1:0-9995 GCA_964470035.1 uncultured Saprospiraceae bacterium | reverse complement strand
TGTTAAGCAAGGGGCGCTTTCTCTTGAGGACGATCACTTATTTGACTCATGGCAAGATGAACGATCCGATATCACACTAAAAGATCTACTGCAGATGCAGAGCGGATTAGCTTGGTCCGAAGATTATGGTACTGTCAATGATGTGACCGAGATGCTTTACAAATCTGAAGATGCTACCGTCATACCTAAATCTCAAAAGATAGCCTTCGATCCAGGTACACACTGGTATTACAGTAGTGGCACATCTAATCTACTTTGTAATATAGTAAAGGAACAGGTAGACAATACCGAGGCCTACCTGCGCTTCCCATACGATAGTATATTCTATCGTACAGGTATGTATAATACGGTCATGGAGACTGATGAGGCAGGTAACTATATCGGTTCATCTTACACCTACGCGACAGCTAGAGACTGGGCAAGATTTGGGCAGCTATATCTCAATCAAGGTAATTGGTACGGAGATCAAATCGTGGATACATCCTGGGTTGATTTTGTTTCTACTCCTAATACTCATAGCGATGGCACATATGGCGGGCACTTCTGGTTGAATGCGAAACAGCACAAATATCCTGATGCCCCTAAAGACATGTACAGCTGCGAGGGGTTTGAAGGACAGGCCGTTTATATAATACCTAGCTATGATCTCGTAGTCGTGCGACTAGGTTTAGCAGAAGAACCGCACTTCGACTTCAATAGAATGCTCAGAGAAATTCTCGCAGCAATTGAACCAAGATCTTCCTGATAAGTCTTGTTCTGGCTTTCTTTTTGAGGGATACAAGGTGGAACCCCTCTCATGCAGATAAAAAAGACACATAACGTCTATGTCATAGAGCTAGATAAAAAGGTCTGGACTGACAGTTGGAAATTTAGATCCGCCAACCCTCACTATAGAGGCATATCCCAGTGTCTTTATGTAGGTATGACAAGCCATACTCCAGAAGAGAGGTTCTCGAAGCATAAGAAAGGGTATCGCAACAAAAAAGGTATTAAGATTTCTTCTTGGTATGTAGAAAAGTATGGCATGTATCTTCGTCCTAGTTTATATGCCCCACTTAATCCACTGACCAGATCTCAGGCCAAAAGGATAGAAGCCAATCTTGCTGAGAGTCTAAGAAAGAGAGGTTACGCTGTATGGTATAACTGATGGAGACTTTCTATGTCGACCAAATCCTTGCATTGGTCTAAGGATATATCGAGAATCTAGCTAGCTACTTAACTTGTCGGGATACAAAATGTACTTGTCATGAATTACGACTTAGAAGAAGAAGCACACAAAAAAGTGAGATCACTCAAAAGACTCTATAGGCACTTATCGATATATGGCATCATGGCCATATTCTTCTTTCTTCTCAATGTAGTAACAAGCCCATTTGAGATGTGGTGGTTCTACCCATTATTGCCTTGGGGAGTCGTGGCAGCTATCCACTATGTGTTGGTCAAAGGTATACCTGCCACTGGCATATTGACTAAAGAGTGGGAAAAGGAAGAATATGAGCATCAGCTCAATCTACTTGAAGGCAAATACGAACATCCTTTCTTGGATGAGCCTCGTGAAGAGACCTATCTCAATTATCAAGAGCTCAGTAAGGAAGAAATAGCCATCCTAAGAGAGGGGTTCCCTGATTAACATATCTCGATCCTACTTATATCTCTATAGGTGCATAGGGCAAGTCAAAAGCATCTGCAACTGCTTGGTAGACGATTTTGCCATCAACTATATTCAACCCTTTGCGTAAGGGTTCGCTATCCTTACAAGCCTGCATCCATCCTTTATTAGCTAACTGAATGGCATGATGTAGTGTTGCATTAGTAAGTGCTATGGTTGATGTGTAAGGTACCGCACCAGGCATATTAGCTACACAGTAGTGTATAACTCCATCTATCACAAAGGTTGGCTCGTCATGAGTTGTAGGTCGACAGGTCTCTATACACCCTCCTTGATCAACTGCCACATCGATCAAAACAGCACCATCTTTCATATCTGAGAGCATCTCTCGAGTTATCAGTTTTGGTGCTTTAGCGCCTGGGATGAGCACTGCCCCGACGATCAAGTCTGCTGACATGCTAAGCTTCTTGATGTTATAACTATTGCTATACATGGTGCTGACATTGTCTGGCATCACATCTTCTAGATAACGCATGCGATCGAGGTTGATGTCGAGTATTATGACGTCTGCCCCTAAACCAGATGCCATCTTAGCTGCATGTGTACCAACTACTCCTCCTCCAAGAACCACTACTTGTGCAGGAAGAACTCCAGGTACTCCTCCAAGTAATATGCCTCTGCCTTGCATGGGCTTTTCGAGGTATTTTGCTCCATTTTGGATAGACATACGTCCTGCTACTTCTGACATCGGTACGAGCAGAGGTAGAGATCCATCAGCATTTTGTACAGTCTCGTAGGCTATGCAGATAGCTCCACTTTTGACCATCGCTTCAGTCAGGGGTTGATGTGATGCAAAATGAAAATAAGTATAGAGTATCTGACCTTTTCTCACTAGGTTATACTCTTTTTCTATCGGTTCTTTAACCTTGATGATCATATCTCCGGTAGCATATACGTCCTCTATCGTTGGCAGTATAGTTGCTCCAGCGTCAGCATATAGGTCATCATGAAAACCTGTTCCTTCTCCGGCAGAGGATTGGATATAGACTTGATGGCCATGACGAACAAGAGCTGTTACTCCAGAGGGAGTCAAGGCGACTCTATTTTCACTTTGTTTAATTTCTTTTGGGACACCGATTTTCATAGCAAATGGTTTTATACTTATACAATACTATAGATAATTAGTTGCTAATATCCGATAACAAAATCAATCTGACTTTAGATTTGGGTTGAGATATCTGAAATACTCTTTGAGGATAGGAATATTTGCTTCACGAGGAGTATGGACTTCTAACAATGCTGTGTGAGTTGAGTCAAAAAGCGCCTCTAGTCCAGCACGCAAACTCTGTTCATCCTTTGCTTCATAATAATCGATACCATGTGTGTCTGCCAGTCCACGTGCTTTGGTCAAGTGAGATGCTTCAAAGTGTTTTTCTAGGTGCGAAGTCTTGTTGGGGCCATTGACATATCTGAAGATATTACCTCCTTCATTATTTATCATGATGATCTTAAGGTTGTCGCTCAAGTGGTGGTGCCAAAGGGCATTACTATCATAGAAGAACGCAAGGTCGCCAGTTATCAGTGTTACTATCTCCTCTGTGATGTAAGCATAGCCTGCAGCAGTAGATGTACATCCATCTATCCCACTTATGCCTCTATTACATTTATATCTAAGATCAGTACGCGGAGGAAATAGTTGAGAATATCTTACTGGTGTGCTACTCGCCACCTGTAAGATACCAGATGGAATCTCGGTCATCAATATCTCAAGGACTTTCAGATCACTCCATCCTACTTGATAGAGGTACTCGTCATGCTTTGACAAGGTATATTTCTCTCGAAGTTTCCATCGATCTTTATATGCTTGATCCCCATCTTTGGAGTCGAAACTCAACAGCAGATCAAACAAATAATCAGGATGCACTGGTACCATTCTTGTCAGTGCCTGATATGTGTCTATATAACTATCAAAAGGGTCTACATGCCAGTGCTGGGCTACAGGCATCTGGCGCAACATGAATCTTATCTTCTTACTCACGATAGAAGCACCACATGATATGATTAAGTCTGGTGCAAACAACTCATACTCTTCTTCAGCAATGCTATCTATAACACGATCGATGGATGGAAATACAAATGGGGCATTGACATTAGACGTTGTCTCAGTAAGTACTACGACATGTGGTAGCTCTGCTATAGTTTCTATAACCTTGTCGAAGTTTTTATTGACTTCCTTTTGGCCAACGATGACCAATACTCTATTGGCCTTATACCATTCTTCTTTTAACTCATTTACGTAAGTGCCATTGATAGATCTATCAGGTTCTCGGTACTTGATGACTTTAGGTTCCACAACCTCACTTGCCTCTATCATATCATAGAGGGGCTCGCGCATGGGGACATTGATGTGTACGGGTCCCTTAGAACCTGACGAGGCTAGATTGATAGCTTCATTGACTATGCGATCGTTAAACCAAAGGTGCTCCTGCTGCTTTGGCTCTTCAAAAAGCTCAAAACTCTTCTTGATATAATTAGCATACATATCTCGCTGCTTCATCGTCTGGCCAGCTCTTTGGTCTACCCACTCGATAGGTCTATCTGCTGTTAATATTAAGAGAGGAACCTTCTGATAATAGGCCTCGGCTATCGCTGGAGCATAATTCAACCCTGCAGTACCAGAAGTACAGATAAGGATAACTGGCTTACCTAGGCGTTGTGCCATGCCTAGCGCAAAGAAGGCAGCTACTCGCTCATCAGGAATGTTCAGACAATCAAAAAATGGCTCCTCAGCGAAAGAAAGGGTTAAAGCTGCATTTCTTGAGCCTGGGGATATGACTACATGCCTCAGATCTTTAGCCTTACATATTTTGACTAATCTAGCTATGGATTGCTTAGCAGAGATCTTAGCCATGGACAGTCGAATTAATTACTGATAACATCGTAAGTGCCTTTAATTCTGTTTCATCCCACTCCGCCTTTGGATCAGAATCAGCAGTTATACCTCCCCCAAGATATAAGACGTAATGATCCATATATATTCTCATAGAGCGGAGATGTACAAATAGTGCCTTTTGTCCTTCGATATTCCATGGTCCTAAAAAACCGCAGTAGTGCTCTCTATCATGTTCTTCGATCTCTTTGATCCATTGTTTAGAGGTATGTTGTGGTCTTCCACATATCGCTGGACCAGGATGTAGTCGATCTATGAGTTTTTCTATGTCAGAGGTAGCTTCTATATGATATGTAGACTGGAGATGTGCCATAGCACCGGCCTGTACGGTTATAGGTCCTTCTTTTTCATAATCCAAGCATAGGTCTCTACAAGATTCTTCTACATATGATTCGATAACTGCTTGTTCGTGTATTTCTTTTGGCGTCCAGGGTATATCTGATAGCTCTCGTCCATCTATGGCAAGTGTACCAGCCAAAGCCATCGTCTTTAGACACTCTCCCTCTGCAGTAAGCAATATCTCAGGGGATGCTCCACACCACGTCCCTTTACCTGGGATATTATACATGAATGTAAATGCCTGAGGGTAGGTCCTATGCAGAGCTCGATAGAGCTCGCAGGTATCTTGTTCTTCACGCGATACTACTTTGATTTTTGAGATCACAGCTTTTTCAAAATCCTTAGCTCTTAACGCATCGACTGTGCGTTGTATCATAGATTCGTAGTCTGGTCGAAGAGAGGAAGATAGATGGCAGATGTCTTGGACCATATATTGCCATGCAGTGTTATGCTGGATGTTTTGTGGTCTTATGTAAAGCCTCTCGTCTCTTGTTCGGTTCCAACCTTGCAACATAAAGCATGCTCCATCAGAATAGCTATCGACTTCTTGTCCTATAAAAAAACAATAGTCTTTAGATCCTGGCATACTAAAGGCTACCCAGATATCTTCATGGCAAAGGTGGGGTATACTTTCTCTACTCATCTTCAGCAAATATCAACAAACAGATCATGACTTAGTTGATATATCGTATAGACTTATATCCCGTATAATTTTACCACTATCTGTCTTGATTAGCTCACTTGTATAATAGACCTGAGCAGGTCTCCACAACTTTGGTAGCCGGTCAAGAAGATTATCTATATCCTCTTGCTCAGACTCAGATCCTTCTATTACTAATATGGGTTCTTCTCCGACGTGATCCGCACTTCTCTTGCCGATGAAAAACTGAGGCAAAAGAAAAGGAGCTAGTTGAGACTCTATTAACTCTGGTTGTAACTTAACACCACCACGATTTATAATGTAGTCTGCCCTACCCTTCCAGATAAATGATTGATCGTCGACCAAATCAACTATGTCTCTTGTAGTTAACTGTGGCTCATCAAGATGATCGGCGTGAATAACAAGGCAGCCGTCCTTAGTATCAAATCTTACTCCTTCTATAGCTTGGTATTGCTCCTCAGCCGCCGGGTGATTGAGCGCTTTCATGGCGACATGGGTGATGGTCTCAGTCATGCCATATGTCGCATAGCACTTTGTCTCTAACCGACTTATACGAGTTTGCAATGATGCCGAGATCGGAGCACCTCCGATGATCAGTTGGTTGATGGTCGAGATCGCCTCTTCAGACTGACTTAATGTTGAAGACAGTTGGAGTGGTGTCATCGCACAGAAGTCAAAACGACTGGCCAGAACTAATATCGATCCTGAGAGATCTAACTTTGGCTCTATACAGGTTAGGTCTAATCCAGATACCAACGCCCTATAGATCATCATCCGACCAGCTATAAAGTTAGCAGGAAGTACATTTAAAGCAGTTTGGCCATTGGTAAGTCCTAGGAACTTTGCCGTCTTTTCTGCACTACGGATCATAGAAACCTTAGAATTCTTGATGAGTTTGGGAGTCCCTGTTGAGCCTGAAGTCTGAACTGAGATATAGTCCTTGTCATCGTACCAGTCCTCTAAGGCAGATGCGATATCCGCGATCCAATCATCACGATGATCTAGATGGTCTTTACACCACTTACGTAAATGAATCTTTTCTACCACTTGGTCTGCTACCCTGATCCTCATGGCATCAATATTCTATAATCCCAGGATAAAGACGCGTCATACCAAAGATGTCCCTTCTTTATGGTTAATGGACTGGATATGTTATTCTTAAAGAGGCCTCCCGTACCTAGCCCTTGCGGCATATCCACATCGAGGGTAGATGTCCACTGAGCTATGGCATTGAGCCCTACATTTGATTCTAGAGCAGAAGTAATCCACCAACCGATATCTAGCGACTCGGCTATCCTAATCCAAGACTCACTAGCTACGACACCGCCTAGAAGGCTTGGTTTTAGGATGATATAATGTGGTTGTATGTGCTGAAGTAAAGACATTCTATCTTCATCACTCTCGATACCTATGAGCTCTTCATCAAGTGCAATTGGCAGTGTGCTCGCCTCACATAATGCAGCCATCTCTGTCCATTGGTTTTGTTTTATGGGTTGTTCGATCGAGTGGATGTCGTATGCCGATAATCTCTTTAGTTTTTCCAAGGCGTCTGATGGGTCAAAAGCACCATTGGCATCTACCCTAAGGGTGATATCGTCGGCGGTGTATTCTTCTCGGATGCTTTTCAAGATATCAAGCTCTTCATCAAAGGCAAGTGAGCCTATCTTCAACTTAATGCATCTAAATCCAGCTTCGATTTTTTGTTTTATCTGTTCTTTCATGAAATCCTTAGGACCCATCCAGATAAGTCCATTGATAGGTATGCCAATCTGCCCTTCTAGCCAGGGACTATGATATAGTTGATGAGGACTATCATGCTGGCTACTTTTTTGCCACATCTCTATACCAAATTGAATCGCTGGATATCTGCTTGGTACGGGCACTTGATCACTCAAAAAGCTATGTAATATGCCAGGTACAGATGCCGGCAGATCAGGACTCAATCCCTCTATGACACTGACCTCTCCTATACTTCTTATCTGTCCACGCTCCTGAGAAACAATAAACCAACTCGGTTTCTGTACCAAGATACCTCGTGATGTCCCACTGGGTTTTTTGAATTGAAGATGATGTGGTACTATCCTAGATGTCATAAAACACAAAAATAACAGCTCATTTAAAAAATAGATCACCTCCCTCTCAAGGAAAAACTCGCCAGTATCTTTGATGTATGAAAGATAACTTACCACTAACTGTAGATGCTGCGTACGACATTGATACTTTTGAAAAGGTTGGGCACCAGCTTATAGATTTTTTAGGTGATCATTTACGAAAGTGTAAGGAAGGAAAAGAAAAGGTCATCAACTATGTTGACCCAGAGGAAGAGTATAAGTACTGGGCGGCATATGAGATGCAAGCACCTATGCAGTTCTTTGGGGATATAGTCGAAAGGACGATCCATACTCATCACAAAAAATACATCGGACACCAGGTGGCTGCCCCAGCTCTACTCCCTGCGCTGAGCGGTTTAATCTCAGAGTTACTTAATGCAGGTATGGGTATCTACGAGATGGGAGCTGCCGCCACTGCTATAGAAAAAATTGTAATCGAAGAGTTTTGTGAGAAGGTTGGCTATGAAGATCAAGGAGCTGGATTTCTTACCTCTGGAGGAACACTTGCCAATCTAACTGCCCTACTCGCGGCTCGCGCTTCTCTCGACACATATCAGTCAGGAGAAGAGGTTATACTGGTGTCGGATCAAGCACACTTTTGTATAGATCGTGCCGCCATGACGATGGGCATGAAGCCTGATCAAGTGATCAAGATAAAATCTGCTGCGGATTTTACTATGGACATAAACGAGCTGAGACAAAGCATATCAACAGTGAAGAACGCTGGAAAAAAGGTCATGGCCGTAGTAGGTTGTGCCTGTTCTACCTCGACAGGTAGCTATGACAACATCGACGCTCTCGCTGATCTCTGCGAAGCATATGGGATATGGTTGCATATAGATGGAGCCCACGGTGGAGCTGTAGCATGGAGTAGCAAGTATGGCTACTTAGTAGCTGGGTTATCACGGGCTCAAAGCGTCATCATAGATGCTCATAAGATGATGATGACTCCAGCGCTGGCAACAGCAGTCTTATTCAAGCAATCTGAAGACTCCTACAAAGCTCTCGCTATAAAGGCGGATTACCTATGGAAGAGATCCGAGGGTGAATGGTATCTGCTGGCTAAAAGAACTTATGAAACTACGAAGTTGATGATGTCGATCAAGATTTATTCGCTGATCAAGATGTATGGACATAAAGTAATCGACGACTTTGTAACGAGACAGTATGATCTCGCGCAATACTTTGCCCAGCTCATCACAAGTAGTAGCCATCTAGAACTAGGTCATCACCCCATGTCTAACATCGTCTGCTTTCGATATGTGACTAAGCCAACCCAGGATGTGAATAACATAAACAATCTCATCAGAGAAAATCTGCTAAAGATTGGAGAGTACTATATAGTGCAGACAGTATTACGCGGAGATGTCTATCTCCGCGTAACTATCATGAGCCCATATACCGATAAAAGTGACCTGGAAGGCCTTGTGGCCATCATTGAATCCACTGGCAAAATGATAGAGATGAACTGAACCGGATGTAAACCATGATAAAAAATCATAGTACTTAACTTAGTTTGGCGCAATCCTTGATATATATAGTGCAGTGTTAGAGCGAACTCTGGGTGCAAAGACATTGTTCATATACAAAACAAGGTAATCATGAGTTACCAACCACCAACAGAAGTAATAGGCAACACTATCGAGGCATGGGATCAGTTCTACGCTGATCACTTTCAGTGGATATATAACCACGCTCTAGATGTCTGCCATAACACACTCAAAGCCAAGGAGTTAACAGAAAAACTCTTTGTGAAACTTTTCTTTACAGATCCAGAAGTACTTATCAATCGTGATGTTGAGAGATGCCAAGGTCATCTTGCAGTCCTCTTTCCTTATCTCGGTGTAATGGTCGATCGACAGAAAAACTTGAACGCTGGAAGGCTTCTAAGTCTATATTATTCCCCTAACTAAGGCGGGTATAACATAAGTTTAACATGACATAAAAAAGGGCTTTGATTAGATCAAAGCCCTTTTTCTTTCGCTATTCTTTAGAATAGATCTAGGATAATAGAGACTGTAGTTTCATAGCTAGTCCCATGTCACCTTGTATTTTGATTTTACCACTCATGACTGCCATCATAGGATTTACATCCCCACTTTGAAGACCCTGAAGAGTCTCTAAACTAGTCGTAATAGTACAATCTGCTTCTTTGTCCTCTGCAGTGACAACATTAGTGTCACCGGTACCATCAACAAAAATTTTGTGCTCGTCTACTACCATTTTGAGAGTAGCACCTATGGGATCTACTGACGAAGCCCTTTCATTGAGTGTGCTTAAGATTGCTGTTACATCCATTTTATTATACTGCTTAAGTTAGTTATC
>CAYYBR010000157.1:3647-10113 GCA_964470035.1 uncultured Saprospiraceae bacterium | reverse complement strand
GAGTGGGAGTATTGTGAAAAACCGAAGATATTGATCGATACCATAGGGTCAGCAGACTATATTGATAGTTACTATGGTCTAAATGTATCAGTGTTGAATTGCGTTCAAGATACTCTTCATTTTAATGTACAAGATGGTAGACTCAATGCCAAGATACAAGCTCTTGATGCAACAGGAAAATGGAGAGATGTGGAGTATCTGCCGAGAAGTTGGTGTGGTAATAGCTATTATGAACATACTCTACCATTAGGCCATCAATGGAGATTCGTAATCCCTCAGTACAAAGGTGTGTTTAAGACCAAGCTAAGGGTTGAGTTAGAATACAAGTTAGAGAAAAAAAGTAAAGAGAATTACATGGCATATAGCCACTCATTTGAAGGCTCTGTTAATCCTGCACAGTTTTGGAGAAAGGAAGGGTATTCTCCTTCCGGTATTATGGATCCGTACTTTGATTAATTGAATAATAGGTGTGGTTAAGACGTTCTTTTGGAAAGAAGTATAATTATGAAAGCACTGCTAATTCTTTCAATCCTATTTACTCATGGGCTCTTATTGTGTCAGGTTGATCTCGTTGATACTTTCAGGCGGCTTTACCATGACGAGAAATACGATGTAATAATCAATTACGAGAAGAGTGACTACGAGATTCTCTCTGCAAAGGCTATCTACTATCGAGCTATGTCACACTACATGAAGTCGGAGGATGCACTTGCATTAGAATTATTTGATTTAGCAATTGAGCTAGGACCGGTCGATCATGATATGTTCTATTATAAAGGAATGACGCAATACTACCTTGATGAGAATGACCCGGCTTTAACTTTTATTGATAAGGCCATTTCACTATTGCCTGATGAGCCTGCTTTTTACGCAAGTAAGGGTGATGTTTATTATAAATTAGAAGAGATCGATTCGGCTAGGGTGTATTTTGAAAAAGCTACCGTTCTTCCTAGTCATGATACAAGAGTGCTTCTTTCTCTTGGAGAAATTTATCAATACCAGAATCAGATTGAAAAAGCCTTAGGTGCATATCAAGCAGCGATGGACGAATTGAGTATTGCTGATGATCTTCATCAGAATTGTTCTTATAATTTATCCTTGATGCAATATCTGGTCGGCGACTTTGAGAAAGCTAAGTTCGGCTTGCAACAACATGTGAAGCTTTATGCCGATGATTACCATGCTGTTGCAAAACTTATTCAAGCGCATTATGCACTAGCAGAATATGATGAATCTCAGCAGTATAGAGACTTGTTATATGATGCTTATGAGTCAAATGTGTTGCCAGATCAAATGAAAGATATGTTTTGCTTTGATCAGTTTATGTGGGATGACAGGCTCATTATGGTTTTTGAGAATTTTGATGAATCAGAAGAATCTCTGATCGAAAAGCATCAATTTTTTATTCTAGATGAGGATGGCAAAACTGACTACAAAATAGCTTCAGAATCTAGTTTTGCAACAAGACTCGATAAAGCCAATAAAAAGTATGTACTTGGATTAACAAAGGACGGTGTTCATTCGACATTCTGGGATTACCGGTTCAATGACGATCTTAACTATCCTGAATTAAAAGAAGCCGTTCTAGACATTTTGAACCAGAAGGTTAAACCTAGATCCAAGTTCGTACCTTTATCAGATAAGAATTAGCACATCGATTTAAACGCTGTTTTTAAAACACTTTACGATTCATACGCTCCACTTTCTGATGAGAGCAAGCATGAACTTATCTCCAACTTAAAGATCAAGACATGTGCTAAAGGAGAAGTCATCGTCCGCGAAGGGCAGAATGCTGATAAAGTGTTTTATGTCGTCCAAGGATGTGCTAGAGCTTACTATCTCAAAGATGGTAGAGATATAACCGATTGGTTTGCTTTTGAAGATGAGTTCATAACAGCTATCATCAGCTTTTTTGGTGATGAACCTAGTCCTCATTATATCGAGCTGCTTGAAGATGCCATCCTCATAGAGTTGACGAAAGAGGTGGTGGAGCGATTATCTCAAAAGTTTCATGACTTTGAGCATCTCATCAGAGTGTCAGTGACCCGCACTATGCTACAACATCAGAAAAGACTATCCTCCATCCTTTTTAATACGGCTGAAGAAAGATATGAACAAATCATGCTGATGTATCCTAATATCACTAACCGCGTACCACTCACTCACATAGCATCCTATCTGGGTATGACACTTGAGACACTCAGTAGGGTAAGAGGAGCAAGAAGCCGAATTTGACCTATGTCAAATGAATTGGTAGATCAATCATCCAACTTCGTGTTAGCAGTAATCAAGACATGAAGAACATACTAGTCATCAATGGACACCCTGACGTTGAGAGTTTCAATTTCGCATTATCCAAAGCCTATCAGGATGGGGTCGCTCAAACCGATGCCAATCTAGAAGTACTGAATATCAGAGAGCTGGATTTTAATCCTAATCTCCAGTTTGGCTATCGTAAGCGCACAGAACTTGAACCCGACCTTCTCAAAGCACAGGAGCTCATAACATGGGCAGACCACTTAGTGTGGATCTATCCTGTGTGGTGGGGATCCGTACCAGCTATCATGAAAGGATTTATAGATAGGGTGTTCTTGCCGGGATTTGCATTTAAGAAAAGAGAAGGCTCCGTCTGGTGGGACAAATATTTAGAAGGCAAATCCGCAAGGGTCATCAGCACTTTAGATCAACCTGCCTGGTATTATCGATGGATAAATGGAAGTCCGAGTAACAAAGCGATGAAGAGGTTAACCATGCATTTTGTGGGTGTCAAGAAGGTAAAGTTTACAACCATAGGCCCCTTGCGACTCTCTAAAGATGCATATAGAGTGAAATGGCTACAAAAAGTCGAGAGACTAGGCGTGCAAGGTAAGTAGATGCATCATCACACTCTTTAAGATTCGCTACAACAAGTATCTTCTACATATAGCTATAGAGTACTGCGATCTTTCTATCTTAGAGAAGATGTATAAAAGACAATTTTTAAAGCATGTAGTTGGGACTTCGTTGACTTGGCCGCTAGTATCGCAGTTAGAGAAGTGGACCTCAGTTATCCAGCATATGAGTGTAGAAGAGGCCGCAAAGGATGAAGTCTTTTGGTCGCAGATACGATCAGCATACAGACTCAAGTCCGATTATATCAATCTGGAAAACGGATACTACTGTATCATACCACAAGAGACGTTAGAAAACTATATCCAGCACATACGCCATGTGAACTACGAAGGATCGCACTACATGCGTACTGTCCAGTGGGATAACAAAGATTATATGGCAGCTAAGATGGCTCACCTTATACATGCCCGAGAGGATGAGGTGATCATCACAAGAAATACAACAGAATCTCTCGATACGATCATCAGTGGTATGGACTGGAAGAAAGGAGATGAGGCGGTCTTTGCTATCCACGACTATGGAGCTATGAGAAACCAATTTGCACTGATGGCTCGGCGATATGGGATCAAAAACAATATAGTCGCAGTACCTCTGCATCCTCTTTCTGATGAAGAGATAGTAGATGTATATGCAGCAGCTATCACGGAGAAGACTCGATTGTTGATGGTCTGCCATATGATCAATGTAACTGGTCATATCCTACCTGTCAGAAAGATCTGTGACATGGCACATGCCCGTGGGGTAGATGTCATGGTAGACGGTGCACATGCTGTCGGACATATCCAAGTAGATATGGAAGCACTAGGCTGTGACTACTACGGATCTAGTTTGCATAAGTGGACGAGCGTCCCACTAGGAGCGGGGCTGTTATATGTCAGAAAAGGAAAGGCTAAGGATGTCTGGCCGTTATATGCGGAGTGGGGGAAAGAAGATGACGATATCAAAAAGCTCAACCATACGGGTACCCATCCCGTAGCTACTGACTTAGCCATCTCTAATGCCATCGATTATCTGCAAATGATCGGACTAGACCGAAAGGAAGCCAGACTTAGGTTTTTACAAAATCGCTGGACTGATCAAGTTAGAGGAGTGCCACGTATCATCGTCAATACTCCTGTCGATAGGCACCGGTCATGTGGGATCGCTAATGTTGGTATAGAAGATATGCCACCCGCAGAGCTTGCCGATACACTTCTTAAAGATTATAACATCTTCACTGTGGCTATAGATAATCCCGGTGTGCAAGGATGTAGGATCACACCCAATGTTTATACTACGCTAGAAGAGGTCGATGCCTTAGCAGCGGCACTAAAGGATATAGCAACCAGAGCTTAGCAAGACCAGCGCGAGACCTTTTGCCTAGGATAGGCATAGCTTATAAGCCCAATACTTTCTTTCCCTGCTCGAAGACGATGTCGATCGGGATCCCTGCATCCGCCAACCGATCCAGGTCTGATTGAAGGCCGGATTTGATGTTAGCTTTATCGGCTACCAGAGACGCCACAGCGTCATAGTCACCATCCCCTTGTAGAGTCAATATCAAATTAGAAAGTTGGTCCATCGATTTTTCAAAGTTGGCTCTATTGATCTTGTACTTGCCCGTCTCGGTGTCCTGCGTGAACGCGCCATTTTCATTGAAGTAATTGAAGCGGATCATATTGGCCTTACCGTGTGCAGAAGAAGCGCCGAAGCGTACTGAGCGAAAGATAGAGGCCATAAAGGTGACGTAGTAGTCCATGAGATCTTCAGTCAGCTCGCCTTGCTCATGAAGTTGGCGGATCATATAGAGACCCAGCATATCTGCTTTCCCTTCTTCCAGTGCCGACGCGTGCTCTTTGAGTGCAGTTCTCACCGTCCCTTGGCCATTGATTGTATTCTTGATGCCAAGCCCATGAGCCACTTCGTGAAACATGGTATTAGAAAAGAAAGCATCAAATGTGATATGGCTTCTCTGGCTATCATCCACAAGCATGTCTGCGATAGGGATGAGGATCTTATCGAACTTAGCTTGCATGGCATTTTTAAGTTGTAGTCTCCTCGTTCCTTTGGCGAGTTGTACTTCTTCGTCGTTGGGTAGATTGATAGCGATCGTCTTACTACCAGAATTACAGTCACCAGCATAGTAGATGACATCGTATGCGTTGAGCTCGGTGTCGGTGCCAGGAGACTCGGCTTTGTACTTGGCTGCTACCGGAAGTCCTTTCTGCAGATCGGGAAGAAAGGCTCCATACTTTGCAAGTCTTTGTGACCACTCCATGTCCTTTACAAGGACATAAGCCTCATGAGCGGCCTTATAACCATATAGTTGATCTTCATAGTTCTCGATCGGCCCTATCACCACATCGATCTGATTAGTCTTCATATCGAGCCACGCCATATCACTCGGCTGGTAGTTGTCGGTGAGAAGCGCATCCGCTCGCAGTGTAAGATAGTTTTTGAGTCCTTCATTTTCAGCGAGATCAGCGGCTTCCATGAGGAGATCAGCCACCTTCTTGACTTGCTCTGGAAACATCTCATGGTACGGGATGGATATCAGCTTGCCTGCATCGTCTCTTCGGATATAAGTATATAGACTCGTTTTGTCATCGATATCGGCAGCTTCAAATTCTTCTTTAGTCATATCGGCAGGGTAGTAGTTCGCTCCAGCCGGTTTCTCACCTACGCCTTCGATGAAAGAGGCATTGCCATCCAGTCTATCCCATGGTCCATAGTTGATACCTGCGAAGTTCTTCAGATCACTTTCGTAAATATTTGCCATCAAATCATCCTTCTCTCCATAAGCGTCAAACCAGAATAAGTCATCCATGATTTCAGATGCATCGATCAATATGCTGATCATTTTTCTTTGGTTATCGGTAAGCACCGAGAGGTCTGTGGTGAGCTCAAATGAAGTATATTTCGAAAGAAGAGCATTTGGACTAGAAGACATGTCAGTAGAGCCAGGATCTGAAGATGTGTTCAGAGAACTATCACTATCAGATTTGCAGGCTATCAACAGCAGTACAGCTAATGTAAAGCAGAGTGTTATGAGGCGTTTCATAGGTTACATTTACGTAAGTGAGATAACAAAATACATAAATCCAAAGGCTACTGTATTGTGGCCAGAGATCGCGATGATAGCGAGGCTATGTTTAGAGTATAAAAAGCATATCTTTGCAACGCTAAATTAGATTTTCGTAATCGATTTTTGGTAAATTTTAAATGTTATGGCTACTTATAGAACAACAGAAAAGGTAAGCGAGATATTCGCTAAACACGGCGGAGACGCTAAGAACACGGGCTCAACAGAAGGGCAAGTTGCATTATTCACATTTCGTATCAACGAGTTATCAAAACACCTCAAAGAAAACAAGAAAGATCACTCTTGCAGAAGGACACTTCTTGGTTTAGTGGGTAAAAGAAAAAGACTTCTCAAGTATCTGGCTTCAAAAGATATCCAGAAGTATAGATCTCTGATCGAAGAACTAGGCATCAGAAAGTAAGATGTACTTACTAGATGTCAGGTTATCGACTCTTATTATAAGGCTACTACTACATCACTACTATCGCTAAAGAGCGAGGTATGGTCTATGAT
>CAYYBR010000157.1:0-3637 GCA_964470035.1 uncultured Saprospiraceae bacterium | reverse complement strand
GTCTATGATATGTTAGACCATTAAGAAATTATGACATGGCTATCTTGCCATGATTATGCTAACAAGGCGTGGAGAAAGAGAAATGAAATGCGCCTTATAAAAACAGATGTTACACTATGGGTTTAAAAACACCTACAACCTCTTCGTTTACATTACCTAATGGGCAAGAGGTTACTCTTGAGACTGGCAAACTAGCCACTCAGGCGCATGGATCATGTGTGGTCCGAGTTGGAAAAATGATGATCTTCGCTTCCGTCGTCTCAGCATATGAGCCACGAGAAGGTCAGAGCTTCTTTCCACTATCAGTAGATTATCAAGAAAAATACGCGAGTGCAGGCCGGATACCCGGCAACTTCTTCAGAAGAGAAGCTCGTCTTAATGACTACGAGATCCTGATCTGCAGACTGATCGATAGACCGATCAGACCGCTCTTCCCAGATGGGTATATGAATGATACGCAGATCATCATCAACTTGATCTCTGCTGATCCAGACCTTAAGCCAGATACCTATGCTGCTCTCGCAGCATCTACTGCATTGAGTGTGTCTGACATACCATTCGCTGGACCTATATCGGAGGTAAGAGTGGCTAAGATCAATGGTGAGTATATCGTTAATCCACAGGTAGGAGAGCTCGCAGATGCTTCGCTCGATGTAATCGTAGCTGCAACCATCGAGAATGTCATGATGGTGGAAGGCGAATCCAAAGAGTGCCAAGAGGCAGAACTCGTGGAGGCCATAAAGATCGGTCATGAAGCAATCAAGGTACAGTGCCAGGCACAGCTAGATCTCGCTCAGAAAGTAGGAGAGAAAGCGACCGTAAAAAGAGAGGTGGTACTACCAGAAGAAAATGCAGAAGCTAAAGCTATAGCCAAAGAATTTGCTACAGATCGGATACTTGAAGTGGCGCATGGCAAGCATGATAAACTAACAAGAAAAAATGCCTTTAAGAAACTGAAGGAGGATCTCGTAGCTCATCTCGAAGAGACGAAGGACGAAGAGTGGCGTGATGAAAACCTCGGGGATACAAAAGAGGCTTTAGATAAGCTCAAGAAAGAGCTCATCAGAGAGATGGTCATGAGCGAAGAGACGAGACTCGATGGAAGAGGTCTCGAAGATGTCAGAGATATCTGGACAGAAGTAGACTATCTACCGAGTGCACATGGATCAGCGATCTTCACCAGAGGGGAGACGCAGTCACTGACGTCTGTAACCTTGGGAACTAAGTTGGATCAAGCGATGGTAGATACAGCGCTGTCTACAGGATACGAGAAGTTCATCCTACACTATAACTTTCCCGCTCTATCAGTGGGAGAGACGAAGCCGATGAGAGGTCCAGGCCGTAGGGAGGTAGGACATGCTAATCTAGCGGGTAGATCTCTAAAGCAGATGTTGCCTGATGAGTCACCGTACACACTGAGAGTCGTATCTGATATCCTCGAGTCTAATGGATCATCATCGATGGCGACAGTATGCGCAGGATCACTAGCCCTCATGGATGCAGGTATACCTATGAAAAAACCAGTGTCAGGTATCGCTATGGGGATGATATCAGATGGTAGTCGCAACGCCATCTTAAGTGACATCCTCGGAGATGAAGATGCACTCGGAGATATGGACTTTAAAGTGACAGGTACTAGAGATGGTATCACTGGATGTCAGATGGATATTAAGATCGATGGTCTGCCATATGAGCAGCTTGAGAAAGCACTGATGCAGGCAAGAGATGGTCGTATACATATCCTTGATGAGATGGATAAGTCGCTTGCAGAGGCGAGACCAGAGCCTAAAGATCATGCACCGCGTATGATCGAACTACGTATAGATAAAGAGTTCATCGGTGCAGTTATCGGACCTGGAGGAAAAGTAATCCAAGAGATGCAGGCTGTAACTGGTACGACTATCAATATCGAAGAGGTTGATAATGAAGGTGTTGTAAGCATATTTTCAACTGATGCTTCTGGTATAAAAGAAGCGAAGAGGATGATCGATGATATAGCATTTAAGCCACAGGTAGATGATGAATACGATGCAGTGGTCGCAAGTGTGATGCCTTATGGTGTCTTTGTAGACTTTAAAGGAAAGAGTGGGCTTCTACACGTAAGTGAGATCTCCTGGTCGCGTATCGATAAGGTAGAAGATGTCTATCAGGTAGGAGATGAAGTAAGGGTAAAGCTGATAGGGATAGATCCAAAGTCAGGGAAGTTCAGACTCTCTAGGAAGGTCCTTTTACCAAAGCCAGAAAGAAAGCCACGACCAGAGAACCAATCTAGCGATAGCTAATTAAACGTCGCTGGATGTAGAGGGTATTAGAGGATTCGATTGTCATAGATATGGAGGTCAGCGTCTGAGATCTCTGAACATTAACATATTAATTATGGCATTTTTATTGATCTCTAGAAACTTTATCCCCCTTTGTTACGTATTATAAGTGTCTTTACAACTTATTTGTGAAGTTGTCAAGAGGCATATTAATTATTTTGACAATAGTGTAGTTACTGAATGAGGCAGTTAAAAATAACCAACAAAATCACGAACAGAGAGTCTCTCTCTCTCGACAAATACTTAAATGACATCAGCAAGATAGATCTTCTAACTGCTGATGAAGAAGCGGAATTAGCAAGAGCTATAAGAGCAGGTGATAAGGCCGCTCTGGAGCGCATGACTAAGAGTAACCTTAGGTTTGTAGTCTCTGTAGCCAAGCAATATCAGAATCAAGGACTTTCCTTAAGTGATCTCATCAATGAAGGTAATGTCGGTCTTATGAAGGCTGCCAAGAGATTTGATGAGACTAAAGGATTTAAGTTTATATCATATGCGGTATGGTGGATCAGACAATCCATCCTTCAGGCTATTGTCGAGCACGCTCGGATAGTGAGACTTCCGCTTAATAAAGTAGGTTCATATAAGAAGGTGAATGACGCTGTACTATCTTTTGTACAAGAGTTCGAAAGAGAGCCTTCGGATGAAGAGTTAGGTGAGATCTTGGATATGCGTCCGAAAGATGTCACGAAGATGAAGATGAACGGAAGTAGACACCTCTCATTTGATGCACCTATAGGTGGTGAAGAAGGAGATGCGACTATGTTGGACTTACTCATTTTTGATGAGGATGGAAGCCCTGATAATCAGCTCATGGAAGATTCTCTTCGCGACGAAGTAAAGTACGGTTTATCTATGCTGTCTTCTAGAGAGGTCGAAGTTCTTACTGCCTACTATGGTCTCAGAGGTAGAAAGGCCATGACACTTGAAGAGATAGGTGAGCTTTATGGACTTACAAGAGAGCGTGTAAGACAGATCAAAGAGAGATCTATAAGACGCTTACGCAAATCCGTCAATAAGGATAGCCTCAAGTCTTACTTAGGATAATCACTTCTAATAAAACTTAATGTCACTGGTTTAGATGCAGCGGATTGTTATCATAATCCTAGTTACGGCTGCCGTATATTTCATCTTTCAGGTGATACTAAAATATCTGTCCGCCATAAGTGGCTCCAGCTCGGCAGCGCGACAGGATTTGCTTCAGTTGGATGAGCTGTTAGATGTCTATGACCTAGGCGAATGGGATGACCACGAGATAGAGCTGATATCGAGGCGGTACGAAGTGGCTCAAAAATCCGAGTTGTATTCATATATAG
>CAYYBR010000156.1:0-10115 GCA_964470035.1 uncultured Saprospiraceae bacterium | reverse complement strand
CTGATTGTCTGAAAAGTCAAGACACAGTTTTTTTGCTCTTTACACAAGAAGCCTCGCTATGTAGATAGCGGGGCTTTTTGCCTTTATGCATTAGAGTTTTTGATCGCACTTAAGTACTTAGTGAGCTCTTCTTTGACTTTAGGATATAGGAAGAATAGTGCAATCATATTAGGAAATACAAGTCCCAATATCATGGCATCTGAGAATCCCCATACAGAACTCATATCTCCAGCAGCACCTACTATGACGAATCCAAGGAAAAGTAGCTTGTATATTAAATCAGCAGTTTTTCCTTTTCCAAAAAAGTACTTCCAAGATTGAAGGCCATAGTAAGACCAAGATATCATCGTCGAAACTGCAAACAAGACCACACATAAGGTAAGGAACCCACCTGCAAAAGGTATGTAAGCTCCAAATGCTTTGGATGTAATACCCGCGCCAAATAAGGTCTCGCCATCTATCAGAACACCTCCGTTTCCATCACCACCATAAGCAAACTGCTCGCCACCTTGGTTGAAAATGATAATAACTAAGGCAGTCATCGTACATATAACAACAGTATCTATAAATGGCTCCAGAAGAGCAACAAGGCCTTCCGATGCAGCATATTTAGTTTTAACAGCGGAGTGCGCTATAGAGGCTGATCCAGCACCAGCTTCATTAGAAAAAGCTGCTCTTTGAAAGCCAACTATCAATACACCAAATAAACCACCAAGACCTGCTTTTGGAGAGAAAGCTTGAGAGAAAATCTGCCCAAAAGCATCATCTATGTATGAGAAATTTACTCCCAGTATGTAGAGACATGCGAGGATATAGAGGACAGCCATAAAGGGTACAACCTTCTCTGTTACAGAAGCAATTCTCTTGATACCACCTATTATGATGATCCCAATAAATACACACATCACCAGACCGATGATGGTTCTTGCACTTCCACCAGTAAAGTTGAAAAATGCTGCTAACTCCTGGGCAGCTTGGTTGGATTGAGCCATATTACCACCGCCAAATGAAGCACCGATGCAGATAAATGCGAATATGCCTGCCAGGATTTTTCCTAGTGTTGCAAACCCTTTTTCTTCTAAACCACGACTCATGTAATACATAGGTCCACCATACACCGTACCATCAGGCCCTATAGTCCTATACTTTACTCCTAAGGTACACTCAACAAACTTCGTAGACATACCAAGGAGTCCGCATATGATCATCCAAAATGTAGCTCCAGGACCACCTATAGCAATTGCCAAGGCTACACCGGCTATATTTCCATTACCCACTGTGCCAGAAACCGCAGTAGCCAATGCTTGAAAATGACTAACCTCTCCATCTTGACTCTCATCTCTGATAGTATCAACGATATCGCCAGATTCGATATTGACATTTGCTCCTTCTTGAAGCCCGTGACCTTCTAGCTCATCATATTTTCCACGTACTACATTTATTGACGTACCAAATCTGCGGATATTGATAAATCCAAAGTAAATCGTGAAAAACAAGGCTCCAATAACTAGGAGAATGATAATCGATGGCACGGGTTGACCAAATAATGCCGCTGAGCCAGGAAAATTATGAAGTACGATGGCCAAAGAAACGTCGGCTATAGGTGTAAATGCGTCATTGATGATCTCATCCCAACCTCGCGGTTCAGAATCTTGACCTATTAAAGAGACATTGACAAGGATAGCGACTAGAAAAAGAAGTGATTTTTTAAGCATAACAGTTAGATAGAAAGAGGTAAGATATCCAGTACCACCCACATGAACAAATCTTACTTCCTAAACCACCTCACCTCCGCAGCTACTTCCTGCCCCAGCAGTACATCCATAACAGTGTTGATTGATGACAATTTCGCGATCCATCAGCTTGTCGAGATCAAAGTCATTGATGTGTTGGATGGGACTCGCTACCTTCAAATCCAGCATCTGGTTGAAGTCACAGTCATAGATATACCCCTCCCAACTCACTGAGATAGTGTTCTTGCACATGACTCCATCAAGTGTCATTGGATTAAAGGCATCCACTAACTCACTCATGTAAGAAAGATAATTGCCGCTTTCGAGTAGATAGTCTAAAAATCTACTGATTGGAAGGTTTGTGATGGCATATAAATTGTTGAACTCAATGTCATACTTTCTTTTGAGCTGTCTTTTAAACTCCGCTTCCAGTACCATCTGGTCACCTGGTAAAAAGGCACCAGAAGGGTTGTAAACAAGATCGAGTATTAGATCGCTATCTTTTTTGCCATATCCGACAGCATTCAGCCTTTTAAGAGCAGCGATGCTGTCTTCAAATACACCATCGCCACGCTGTCCATCAGTGCGGCTTTTGTTAAAGTAGGGGAGTGATGAGATGACTTGCACCTTGTGCTCAGCAAACCACTCTGGTAGATAGTCGTATTTCTTATGGGCCATCAAGATGGTGAGATTACACCTGTCCATCACATGGGACCCTGCCTTTACACATTCTTCTACAAACCACTTGAAGTGAGGATTCATCTCTGGAGCTCCACCCGTGATATCTACCTTAGGTATCTTGTATTTCGTGATGATCTCAAGACACTTTTCCAGTGTCTCTTTGGACATATTCTCTTCCTTGCGATCTGGACCTGCATCCACATGGCAGTGTGCACATGTCTGGTTACAAAGCTTACCTATATTAAGTTGAAATATATCGATAGGGTCTGGACGGAGCGTAGGAGTCCCCGAAGCCGTGATTTTATCCTTAAAAGACACAAACTGATCGCTCAGTAGATCTTTGTCGTTAAGTACCTTGAGTTGATGAAAAGAATCTGAGAGATCAGCCTGTCTTCTTTTTAAGCTGACTCCTTTTTGTTTTATAGCCATATTAAAGTAGTAGTTGTAAACCCCAGGTTTACATTATTTTCTTTTTCACGTGATTCATCATCTGGACTCCATACACCAAGGCTGCTCCGCTTTTGATAGCCGCCGCTACATGCACCGCTTCCATCATCTGTTCTTCATCGGCTCCTTTCTGAAGAGAGGCGCTACTATAGGCATCTATACAGTATGGACATTGGACCGCATGAGCAACAGCAAGGGCGATCAGTGCTTTTTCTCGTTCTGTGAGCGCCCCATCCTTAAATACTGTGTTATAGTAGTCGAAAAACTTCGTACCCATCTCTTCTTGCCATTCGTTGATATTGCCGAATTTTTTCAGATCTCCAGGATTAAAGTAAGAATCACTCATATCACATATTTTTCTACTCGCTTTCGCGTTTTAATTCAGATTACCCCTTAAAATCAGTGGATAAAGTTCTTTTTTTGATGCGGCAAGATATCCCCTTCTACCTTCTTCTCCTATTATTTGTGTCATGCGCTAATCATGGAAGCAGCGAACTAGGCGATAACCTCCAAGTTAAAATTACATATGGTAGTGGAGACGACTTTTCGTATCAAGAGGAAGATAGCACTTTGTTTTTTGCACCTTATCCTTTCAGTGTAGGTCATCTCTATAACAACGAAGACTCCAAAGAGATCATGGTAATCTCTAAACGACTTGATAGAGGAGATCGTATTAAGATCATACCTCTTGCTAAACTTTCGCTGGAAGACAAGGCGGGATCAAAACAAACAGTCATATTAGCGACCCCGATAGATAGCGAGTTGTCCATCATGCCGTCGACAAGTTTTGATGAATTCATAGTATCTCAGTTTAGTTTAAAACAAATAGTCGAATTTTGGTATTCTAATCGCTATGGATTGCAGGGCACAAGAGTGCTAGGATGGTCACCGGCGAGTCCTAAGGATCTTGCAGTATAATCGAAATGCAGACGATAACAAAAGAAAAAAAGAGTAGTAATTGCTTTATGAAATCTTCTGCTCTTCCACCACATATCAATCTTACATCATGGGGGTTGAAGGCTCATATCCATACTCGTATATCGGATATAGAAACTACGTGGGATGCTCTCGTTGTTGATGAATATTTCGCTCAAGGCAAATATCTTAAGACGCTAGAAAATACCAATCCTGATCACCTCAAAAACGTATATGTCCTCATCACAAAAAATGACAGACATGTAGGGGCTATTCTTCTTCAAAGCTTGGTGCTTGATATGTCAAAGAGTTTTGACTATGATAATTATACGACGGACAAATCTTTTTTCTCCAGACTATGGCAAAGGTTTAGGCAGGTGATGATCTCTTTGATCACCGTCAGGATGCTCACTGTTGGTAACCTATATCTCACAGGGCAGTATGGCATCTTCCTATCAGATGAGTTGGGTGATAGTGAGGTAAAGTATAAGATCTTAGATGATCTTGTAAAGTATTTTAAAAAAGGATTTAGAAAGACGCCTTATAGATTTAGCGGCGTGCTTTATAAAGATTTCTTTGATAATCTTCAGACATCACGTCATAAGGATCTCGGATTGTGTCCTTTTCAGATAGATCCAAATATGATCTTGAAGATGAAACCGTCATGGTTGAATTTTGATGACTACCTCCTCGATATGAAGAGCAAGTATCGAGTAAGGTTGAAAAATGCAATGAAGAAGTTTGCACCAATAGAAAGAAGGGTGCTTTCATTAGAAGAAGTACGTACATACAATAGTGAGATGTATAGCCTATACTCAGAGATTCTTGAAGGCTCAGGTTTTGTTTTGGCTATGGGGCGAGAGAATTACTTTGAGGAACTCAAGAGGCAGTTAGGAGATGCACTGCAAGTCACCGGATACTTCCTTGATGGGAAGCTAGTAGGTTTCTATACTTGGGTAGTAGAAGGAGATAAAATGGATTCACATTTTATAGGATTTAAAAAAGAACTCAATAACACATATCAGTTGTATCTGAATATACTTTTAGACCTTGTAAGAGACGGTATAAAAGAGAAAGTTGCCTCTATCTATTACTTCAGGACTGCTTTAGAGATCAAGAGTTCTGTAGGGGCGGAACCTTACGATATGACCTGTTACTATAAGCAGATGAATCCTCTTCTCAACAAACTAGTACCACCGATATTTGATTACTTTATACCTCAGCAGACTTGGAAGCAACGGCATCCTTTTAAGGGTTAGCCATTAAAATCTGAAAGAGGAAAGTTATCATAATCAAATATAGCAAGCTCCTCTTTCGAGAATCCAGGAGACTTGTCTGCCGCTAAGTCTTCTACATTATATACCGAACTGCTCTTCCAGAAAAAAGAAAAACCAAATAGCAGCATCACAGAGGCTGCCACCATCCAAGGGCTCCAGATGGATTTAGTGGGCACCACTTTAGGGTGGTCATCATCTAACCTACGCTCTAGTCTCCGCCAAAGCTCAGGACGCACTTCTAAGTCCTTATCAGTCTCTGACCTGCGTATATAATCATCTATGTTCTCCATGTATCACATCTCTTCATGCTGAGTTTCGTAACTCAGATTTTTTTTTAATCATCGACTGCAGTTTCTTTCGCGCAAGAATCAGTTGCGACTTCGAAGTATTGATACTGACTCCTAGCATCTCTGCTATCTCTCTATGTTTGTAACCTTCTATCACATAAAGGTTGAATACAGTCCTATATCCAGTGGGTAAGTCATCCAGTAATTCTATCAACTCTTCATATACTAGATGATCTACAAAGTCTACTTTGGGGTGATGGATAGTCTGATCCAGCTCTACTGTAAGATGCTGTGATTTTGATTTTCTGATCTCCATCAGACACTCATTGATCATGATCCTTTTCATCCAGCCTTCAAAACTTCCTTGTTGATCAAAGGAATCCACCTTGGATAGTATCTTGTAGAATCCATGGATCATCACATCTTCAGCGATATCTATCTGGCGCAAATAACGTCGACAGATAGAAAGCATCAATGGCGCATATCGCTGGTACAATTCATTCTGGGATTTTCTGTTACCGTTTTGGCATCCTTGTATGATATGTTTTTCGACCATAGCCATTACTAAGATAGATGATAGAACGATGTAGTTGGGTGTGTCGATATTGGACTTTTATGAGAAAATTATTGAAAGCAAAGAAGAAGGCAAATATTTGCGAAAGCGCATATAAGGTTTCATGAAGTAGCTGGGACTAAAATTGGTTACTTTTGCAGAAGAAAAAAGAGCTTATGCAGATCATAGATGGAGTGTATCAATATAGCCGAGGGGTGAATGTCCAGGACATAGCTGCGAAGTACGATTGTCCTCTATATGTTTATGACTTTGATGTAGTCAAGAGGCAATATGATCGGCTGATATCAGCCTTCGATGGCATACCGCTAAAGATTAACTATGCGTGTAAGGCGATGACTAATCAAGCGATGCTCAAGTTGATCCGTGGGCTGGGTGCTGGACTCGATGCGGTATCTATCCAAGAGGTAAAACTTGGTCTACATGCTGGGTTTAGTCCTGATGAGATCTTATACACACCTAATTGTGTCTCCATAGAAGAGATGGAACAAGCTGTGTCTCTAGGAGTAAAGGTCAATGTTGATAATATCTCGATGTTAGAACAGTTTGGTCAGAGATTCGGTGGTTACCCTCTTTGTCTACGGATCAATCCTCACATCATGGCGGGTGGGAACTCTAAGATTTCTACTGGACATATAGACTCGAAGTTTGGCATCTCTTTTCATCAGCTTCCACTAGTTGAAAGGATAGTAAAAGCTACTGGGATCAAGGTAGAAGGGTTGCATATGCATACGGGTTCTGAGATATTAGATGCCGAGGTGTTTTTAAGGGGAGCAGAAATCTTGTTGAACACAGCTTCTGTTTTTCCAGATCTAGAATATGTGGACTTCGGTAGTGGATTCAAAGTGCCGTATAAAGAGCACGACATAGAGACAGATATAGAGGAGTTAGGACTAAAGATCGGAGAGAGATTTAGAGAGTTCTGTAAAGAGTATGGGAAGGAAATCACATTGAAGTTTGAACCAGGCAAGTATCTAGTCAGTGAAGCAGGTACTTTTCTTGCTCGGGTCAATGTTATAAAACAGACGACATCGACGATATTTGCGGGTATAGATAGCGGGCTGAATCACTTGATACGTCCTATGTTTTATGATTCATATCATCGTATCATCAATGTGTCAAAGACTGAAGGCAAGAGTCGTATATACACAGTTGTAGGGTATATATGTGAGACAGATACATTTGGTGTGAATCGCAAAATAATGGAGATCCAAGAAGGTGATACACTTGCCTTTTTGAATGCCGGCGCCTACTGCTACTCTATGAGTTCAAATTATAACTCGCGTTATCGACCTGCCGAAGTTTTGATCTATGAGGGTCAAGACTATCTTATCCGCAAGAGAGAAACCTTCGATGACCTTCTGCGCAACCAGATGGAGATCACTCTACCAGTTTTAGAAAGTCAAGAGGTATAGTCTTGATCTGAAAAGCAGTTTTTTTTAATTACACTTTCGTAAATACAATGAGCGAACTAGCATCTAGATATAACCCTAAAGAGGTAGAAGAAAAGTGGTATTCATATTGGGAAGAGAAAGGTTACTTTTCATCTACGCCTGATGATCGTGAGCCTTTCAGTATCGTTATCCCCCCTCCTAACGTAACTGGCATCCTGCATATGGGACATATGCTCAATAATACAGTTCAGGATATCTTGATCCGCAAGGCAAGACTAGATGGGAAAAATGCGTGCTGGGTACCTGGTACAGATCACGCTTCGATAGCCACTGAGGCTAAGGTGGTAAGGATGCTAAGAGAAAAAGGTATCAAAAAATCAGACCTTACTCGTCAAGAGTTTTTGAAGCATGCATGGGAGTGGACAGATAAATATGGAGGTATCATACTCCAACAACTCAGGAGACTAGGAGCTTCATGCGACTGGGAGCGTACTGCTTTTACGATGGACGAACCTCGGTCTGAGTCTGTTATACAGGCTTTTGTCGACTTATATGATCGTGGTAAGCTATATCGAGATTATAGGATGGTCAACTGGGATCCAGAAGGTCAGACAGTATTGTCCAATGAAGAGGTGCTTTACAAAGATGAGACTACAAAACTGTGTCATGTCAAATATAAAATCGAGGGATCTAGTGAGTATATCATAATCGCCACGACGAGACCTGAGACTATCATGGGTGATACCGCTGTGGCAGTTCACCCTGATGATCCACGCTACACACATCTTAAGGGGAAAAAAGCGATCGTGCCGATAGTAGATAGAGCTGTACCTATCATCTTTGATGACTATGTAGAAATCGAATTTGGCACAGGAGCCCTGAAAGTTACTCCAGCTCATGATACCAATGACTATGAGATAGGTAAGCGACATCAGCTTGAGACTATCGATGTCCTGAACCCTGATGGTACACTTGCTGAGTCTGCTCAAGTCTATGTCGGAGAAGATAGGGTAGTGGCAAGAAAGAAAGTGATCAAGGATCTCGAAGAGCAGGGTCTTTTAGATAAGAAAGAAGATTATACGCATAGTGTAGGAAGATCAGAAAGAACAGATGCTGTGGTAGAGCCTAGGCTATCGCTGCAGTGGTATGTGGATATGAAGTCACTTGCAGAACCAGCCTTAATGGCGGTGATGGATGACGATATAGAGTTCTTCCCCAAGCAGCAGAAAAACACCTACCGTCATTGGATGGAAAATATCCGCGACTGGTGTATCTCGCGTCAGCTTTGGTGGGGGCATAGGATACCAGCATATTATTATAAGGACGAAGTCTTTGTAGCTACTACACGAGAAGAAGCTCTCTTGAAGGCACAAGAAAAGTTTGGTCCTATGGTAGATGTCTCTGATCTGAAGCAAGATGATGATGTCCTAGATACTTGGTTTTCCTCATGGCTCTGGCCGATCACTTGTTTTAAGGGTTTTCAGTCTCGCGAGGAAATAGATTACTACTTCCCAACGTCAATACTAGTTACAGGCTGGGATATCATATTCTTATGGGTTGCTCGGATGATTATGTCTGGATACGAGTGGAAGGGTGATAAAGCATTTCAGGAAGTTTATTTTACCGGGATGGTCCGTGATCAGCAACGTCGAAAGATGAGTAAGTCCTTAGGTAATTCTCCCGATGCAATTGGCTTAATCGATGATTTTGGTGCTGATGGTGTCAGATTTGGTGTTCTCTCCTCTTCACCTGCTGGAGGAGATTTGCTCTTTGATGAGAAACTATGTGAGCAAGGAAGAAACTTCTGTAACAAGATGTGGAATGCCCTTCGCTTGATAAAAGGATGGCCTGTAGAAGACAAAGCACAACCTATCGAAAACCGAGTTGCCATCGATTGGATCAATGCGCGACTATCACAAGTGATATCAGAGACTAATCATGATTATGATCAATACAGACTCTCTGATATTACGATGAAGCTGTATTCTTTTGTTTGGACAGATTTCTGTTCGTGGTATTTGGAGATGGTAAA
This sequence comes from uncultured Saprospiraceae bacterium, assembly GCA_964470035.1. Classification (GTDB taxonomy): domain Bacteria; phylum Bacteroidota; class Bacteroidia; order Chitinophagales; family Saprospiraceae; genus JAJRXG01. Next base: position 778 of record CAYYBR010000156.1, on the reverse strand, counting down.
GCCGAGTTTCGGAGACTCTATAGATGCTGCCACACTTAGTGCCACTATATCTATTTATAAGTCCATATGTACATTGCTACACCCTCTCATGCCATTCATAACAGAGGAGATCTGGCATACACTAGATATTGATACTGAGTCAGATTGTATAGTTGCGAGCTATCCTAAAGAATCGGAGTATGATCAAAAGGTGATAGCAACCATCGAGGCTCTAAAGTCAGTTGTTAGCAAGGTGCGTGATGTACGCAATGCTCAGCAGCTTAAGCCAAAGGAGATGCTCAGTATATCTGTTGAAAAGTCCTCTTCTAATCTATTGGCGTTAACTGATTGTCATGCTTTGTTACAAAAGTTAGCCTTTGTTGATTCATTTGATATAGTAGAAGCCCTTCCATCAAATGGAGCTGGCTTTATGAGTAGCAATGAGAAGTATTTCTTGCAGTTTGATAGAGATATAGATGTAGAAGCAGAGAAGAAAAAGGTCCAAGGAGAACTAGACTATGCAAGAGGCTTTGTTGCTTCAGTAGAAAAGAAACTTGCTAATGAAAAGTTCGTTAGTGGCGCTCCTGAGGTAGTAGTCCAAAAAGAAAGGCAGAAGCTTGAAGACGGTAAAGAACGTGTAAGGATCTTAGAAGAGAGTTTGGCCTCACTTGGAAAGTAAGTGAGAAGCTTATTGGTCTAGTCCTATCTTATAAGGCCATGAAGTAGATAAAACCAAGTTTGAAAACCCTTGATGTATCCCTTTGCGTAAAGCATCAAAAAGTGGCTACTATTTTTAGAA
>CAYYBR010000155.1:0-10124 GCA_964470035.1 uncultured Saprospiraceae bacterium | reverse complement strand
AGATATGGCCATAGGAATTAGAAACTGAGCAGTTCTACTAGGTTCAAAGATTATCGGAGCTAAGCCGACAGCTGTTGTGATCGATGTCAAGAATATAGCTCGAAACCTAGATCTTCCTGCTTCCACAAGAGCCTTATGAAAGTTAAGGCCGTCTTTGAGATGAAAATTAAATTTACCTACGAGTACAAGCCCATCGTTAACGAGGATACCTATCAATGCTATGATTCCTAAAGTGGATAATATACTGATGGGCGCTCCATGGACCCAATGCCCCCAAGCGACACCGACCAAACTAAATGGTATCAATAAAAATAGAAGTAACGGTTGGGAGTAAGATCTAAATGTAAAGGCGATGATCATATACATGATCACAAATACAACTGGCAGCAATGCAAACATGCTATCCAAGACCTTACCTGCTTCCCTATTTTGGCCTTCATATAGCGGTTGTACACTTGGATACTTCGCTAATACTCGCGGCATAAGTTCTGTCCTAATATTGGCTAGTATGTCTGTAGCACTTTGGTCATCCCCTTTGAGATCTGCACTTACTGTTATCTGTCGTATACCATCAAGGTGATTGATATCAACCTCTCCACGATCTACGTTGTAATCCGCTATCTCCGATAGAGGCACCCTACTGCGATTAGGAGTGACTATCCTCATCATGTTTAGGTTGTTCACAGATTCTCTTTCTTCTATATCATATCGGACCCATACTCTTATCTCATCTCGACCACGTTGAAACCTCTGTACAGACTGCCCAAAAAATGCACTTCGCACTTGTGACATCACATCATTAAGTGTTAGGCCCAGGAGATAGGCATTCTCCTTGAGAGTAACTTTGATTTCTTTTATCCCCAAAGGGTCATTATCAGTGATATCTTTAAGAGTACCCAGATCGAAAAGTTCTTTTTTTAGTTCTGCCTTGGCCCCTTTTAATTCTTCTATATTCCTACCTGTCAGAGCTACGGATACAGGTTGGCCTCCAAAGTTTCTTCCTGATCCATAAGTCAGTGATTCATATCCGTACAAGGCTCCTACCTCTTCTTCAACTTTCTGCGCTACATATCCCGAGGAAAAATCCCTGGATTCTCCTGGAAGAAGATTTAAAGTAAGACTTGCCCTAGCGCTTCCTGGCCCGATACGCCTGACAGATGATTCTATGATCTGCTGATTATCTGATTGCATACGAGTGAGGGTGTCATTAGCTCTCCATGCTCCATCCTCTATATGTGATATGATACTATCTGTGATCATCTCATTCGTACCCGCTGGCATCGCCAGATTGATCGTGACCACGTCGCTTGTGATATTAGGAAAAAAGGTCGTCCTGATGATACCTCCTTGTATGCTACCGATCGTCAGAAGAAACAAGGCTATAGGTATAGAAATACCAAAAAGTGGATTATTTAACCCAAACCGGAGCATAGGAATATAAAAGGTCTCTCTAAGCCACACCATAAATTTGTCCGCATAAGCATTCAGGATAAATGACTTCTTTCCTGGCTTCATGGCCCTAGACTCAGCGACATGCGCGGGTAAGATGATCAGTGCTTCTATCAATGAAAACAAGAGAGTGACTATCACAACAACAGCTACCTCATAGTAAAAATCCCCGATGCCCCCTTTGACATATAAGAAGGTACTAAAGGCCACCACGGTGGTAAGTATAGCAGATACTATAGCTGGTAACACTTCCATCGTACCATCTATAGCGGCCCTTACGGGACTTTTTCCCCTTTCGTAGTGAGCATATATATTCTCACCGATTACTATGGCATCATCAACTAGTATACCTATCACGATCAACATCCCAAATAGCGACATCACATTGATCGTAAGCATGTCAGGCACTATGATGAAGGTGCCGAAAAATGATATCGGTATACCCACTGCCACCCAAAAAGCGAGACTTGGTTTGAGAAATATGGAGAGTAATATCAGTACGAGTATGATGCCATAGCCACCATTTTCAAGGAGTATTCTTGTTCTATCTAGTAGAGATATCGATCTATCAGAAAGGATATCTATACGTACACTACTATTCTCTTCATTAAAACCTAGTATATATTCTTTGACTTTCTCCGTCATGCCAAGGAAGTCTTCGGAGTTGGTCGTAGACACCCTTATCTCGATTGCCTCTTTACCATTTACATAGATTCTATTAGGGGACTCTGACCATTTATCGGTGGTGGTAGCTACGTCTTTGAGTCTTATCGTCCGACCTGACAGATCTGATTTCACGACGATGTAATCCATCTCATCCGCATAGTAACTTCTATTATTGGCTCTGATGAGGTACTCTTCACTATCCGTCTTGATAGACCCTCCAGTTGTCAAGATATTAGCTCTCCCCACTGCTGCTGCCACTTCCGTAAATGTTAAATCTAGAGCCCTCAGATCTTTCTCGCGTACAGCTATTTCGATTTCTTCTTCTGGATATCCTGTGACTGCTATCTGCGAAGCTCCAAGTTCTCGTAACTCATCTTCTATCCTTCTGGATATCTGCTTGAGTCTTTTCAAGTCTATATTGTCACCACTCAGTCCCATAGAGACTGTGAGATTTAATCTCTCTTGCTTGCCCACTACTAAAGGCTCCATATCCACAGGGAAAGAAGGCACCCTATCTACCGCATTCTTCACTTCGGCCAGAACAACATCGACGTCTTGATCTTCAAGTATTTCTATGGTTACCGTAGCGGTATTCTCTGAGGAAACAGATGTAAACCTTTCGATACCGATTAAGCCCCTAAGATTATCCTCGATCTTCAGAACCACTCCCTCTTCTATCTCTTGAGGAGAAGCCCCTGGGTAGATGGCAGTTATTGTGATGGTATCAGTAGGAAGTAATGGGAAGTAAGAGGAGTTCATCCTACTCAGTCCCTGTAGTCCTCCAAGTATGATGGCTATCATCAATACATTGACGGCTACCGGATATTTGATGAAATATTCTATGACCTTCTTCATCTTCTTCTGCCCTTACTGTGATATCTCTTCTACGATCATTCCTTCATGAGCCCCAGGTATACTATATGCTAGGAGTTTGGTTCCCTCTGGCAACCCACGTACAAGGACTGTTTCCTCTTTAAAGTGAATAGGTTCTATCTGTACCAATGCAAGCAAGGTATCTCTCACTACGAAGAGCTCATCATCACCGACGAGTAACTTTCTGTTGATCTCATATACATTTTGTTCTTCTTTTCCCGCCAAGTCTGCCTCGAGGTACATACCTTCTTTCAGGTCTTGTCCTCGTACATCGACATAGACAGGGATCGTCTGAGAAGATGGGTCCACAGTGTAGTTGATACGATTCACCTTTCCTTGCCATGATTTTGTTCGATTAACATCATAGAGCATCACTGTCTTGCCGACCTTCAGAAAGTCATCGTAGCTCGTGTTGATTGCGATCTCTAACTCATATCTATAGGGATCGATAAAAGTCCCTAGTTGCTGACCGATATTGATCGCTGTACCGGGTTCTATCATCGACTCTATCAATATCCCGTTGTATGGCGCCCTGATAATATGGCGTTTCAGCTGTTCTTCGAGATTCTTGATGTTATAGTAGGTGGTTGTTACATTGCGACTAGCTATGAATAACTTCTCCTTTGTACTTACAGGCTCGGGCAATGGCCTTAAGTCGCTGCTGATATCGTAACTATCTATGTAACGTTCCCACTGATCTAAAGACTCTGGATAGTCAAATCTCAAATCCGGCAAGAGCTGAACTAGTTGATTATATAAGTTACTGCGCTGTGCTCTTAGGTTGAGCTTTTGCTGATCGCTGTCGATCTCTACCAAGGTTTCACCCTGAGCATAATATACACCAGGTTTAAAAGAGTGAGCGCTTGTCTCGAACTTCCCAGATACCTCAGCAAATATCTCCATTCTATTTTTAGCTCTCAGCGTTCCACTGGTTTGGAGATTTATCGGAACTGGGCCATTTGACACCAAGTCCGTATATACTTGTGTAACCTTCAAGGCCTTCTTAGGTCTCGGCGTATTTTCCTTCTCACGTAAATCCTTATAGGCCAAAAAAGCTGCAGCTATGATGACTAAGGAAAGGATAGTAATTATTGACTTTCTGATCATTGTGGCTTGACTTGCAAGTACATCAGTCTATAACCGTCTTATGGGTGCTTTAGTTGAGAGATCGATACTTTCTTTATTGTCGCTTTAGAAAGTACTATAGATGAAGAACTCTAGATTGTTCTAAGAACTAAGGGGTATACCTTCATGGATTAAGAAATGGCCGATCAAAATAGGGTTTCATAGCGCTATATCACATCCTTCCTATCGATGCGATAGCGTCGAACATCCTGTCGAAAATTCAACGGGCCAGGAATCGTATTATACTCCTTCACGAAAGTAAATCCCGCCTTGGGCAAGGTCTTGTTAGGGGCAGGATTCTCAGCGTATGGCTCGCAGATCAGATATCGCAGGTCAAATCTTTCAAAAAACACAGGTATGCATTTCTTGACGAAGGCAGTACCCATCCCAGCTCTTCTCCTCTGTGACTTCCAAAGATGTAGGTGCATATGAGCCTTATGGCCATACTCTATAAAGTTGACATTGCTATGCCCTACTGCTAGATCATCGATCATCCATATGAGGTAGTATAGACCTTGACTATGTGGATCTTGGTCTATCTCCCCGATCAAAGAATCGTACCATTTTTCATAGCTAGGAAGTAGAGTCGAGTCTACGCCCATACCTTTTTTGTGCTCATCTGATGCTTCTAAAAAGTAGTTGATGATAACAGGTATATCATCTAATGCCCATGGTCTTATGGAGAGGCCTAAACTCATAGCACTATTGCTCTCATGTTATAGCTTCCAAGTATCTTCTGATACCGTCTGAGAAACTTCTATGTTAGAAAGTTTATTACCCGCTATCTGGCCTCCTGATAATAAAAGGTCACCGTACTTTTTATAATTAGGCCAAGGAGATTGAAATCTCGCAGTAGTATCACCTATAGTTGGAAAAAAGTCCCACTGAGTTATAAGATCAGATTCTTTATCCACATAGATGATGTATTTGTTTTGTGGGGTAACACCTACTCCACTAAAAGATAACTCTATCATGTCAGCGGCATTGCCGAGTGTAGTTGCGCCCTCTCCTTTACTTTTTAAGGTAACTCCATCATCTTTTAATTTGAAAGGCATTGTTAGCCAGTAGCTATCATTGACCCAGGCCTTATAGCCACTATCTAGAATATCAGTAAGGGCTTCTAAATCTGTAACTAGCTGTCCAGACTTTTTGGCACTACCCCCTTTCGTATCCAGATTTACAATAACTGAAAGTGTATCAGAAGGTATATCTATCCTTACCTTATTTTCTAATTTATCCCAGACATGGCTCCGTCTTCCAAAAAAGTTCCAGCTTATATATCTAGTTGTATCCCATGCTTGCCTACCACCGATGGCCGCCATGACATCATCTGCTCTTTGGATAGCCTCCTCATCAGAATCTGCGATATTAAAAGTAGCTGCATGGGGATTACCATAGTTAGCAGAGTCTGACCCACAGCTATATAGAAAAACCAAGAAAAGTGCAACGATAACTGACTGTCTCATAATTAGAATATTTGCGAAAGCGAATTAATTAATCTTTTGAAGATTTATAAGTAAAAACAAGAGATGCCATGATTAAAAACAAAACCCCGAGCACGACTAATGCAATGCGAAGATTATAACTATCAGCAACAAATCCAATCAACGGAGGCCCTACCATAAATCCTGCATAGCCTATCGTTGTCACACCTGCGATACCCACACCTGGCTGAACATCAGGATGATTACCGGCAAGACTAAACACGATAGGTACTATATTAGAAAGTCCAAGACCTACTAATCCAAATCCCAAAATAACCAAGTATGGGTGAATTAGTGATAAGATCAATACCATGCCTAGCAGCGAGGTCAAAGCTCCTATAGTCATCATCATCTTATCTCCATATCTATCGCGACCTGCATCACCAAAAAATCTTCCGAGTGCCATAAATCCTGAAAAAGTAAAAAGCCCAGCTACTTGAAGGTATTTGCTCGACTTGACTATGCGCTCCATATATATGCCACTCCAATCAGCCATAGCACCTTCTCCCATCATACAACAAAATGCGATAAACCCTAAACCAATGAATAGTCCCTTGGGAAAAGCAAAGAGCACTTCTTTATCCTCGTTTTGGGGAGGCTCTAGAAGTAAATATTTACCTGATATCAAAATAATAAGCAAGGAGATCACCCCGATAAATAGAAAGTGAGATCGAGGAGAGATATCTCCTTGTATGCACAAACTACCTATCAAGGCACCGATCATCATACCTATACTAAACAAGGCATGAAAAAAAGTCATGATCGACCGCTTCCAAAGTTTCTCGACCTCTACAGCATGAGCATTCATCGATACATCCATGATGCCGTTGCTAGTGCCTAGGATGAAAAAAGGAAGAAAAAGCAGTATCCATGAAGGCATCATGGGCAGTATGATTATCACCAGAGATACGATTAGACCAGAAATCTGCATAACCTTCTTACTCCCATACTTACTTATCAGCCAACCTGTGACGGGCATGCCTATGAGCGCACCTATGGACATCACGAGCAAAAGGGTCCCCAGACTTTTGTTATCCAGACTATAGATGGACTTGATCTGGACGAATCGGGATGCAAGCGTGGCCACAATAAGGCCATTGATAAGAAAGTAAAGATTAACCGCTTGTCTTGGATTCATCTGGGGCTAATGTAGCAAGTTTAGCGGCCAAATATCCCTGAAAATGAGGATACCGCGGAACCGAAGAGAAAGTATCTTTACCATAGCGTAACAACCAAAAGATCTGTTGAGTACGTGAGAGTAGATTTTTCGTACGTATTCGAATGTTAGTAAAAGGATTGGCACTGAAGTGTGTCAATCCTTTTTTTTGCCTTTTCTCCATCATCTCTTTAAGTCCTAGAAATAACGATCTTGCGTGCTCATAATTAATAAGTATGAGTCTACAAGATATCCCACTGATAGATAGAGAGATCTTATTTGGCAATCCCGAGATCATGGGTGCCAAGATCAGCCCTGATGGCAGCTTAATCTCCTTCATAAAACCTTATGAGGGCATGCTCAATATCTGGGTAAAGAAGACCGAAGAGTCATTTGAAGAAGCCCTTCCTATCACTAACGATCAGAAGCGACCCATCATGTCTTACTTTTGGTCGCGTGACAGCCGCTATATCCTATATGTACAAGATAAAGGAGGAGATGAAAATTATCACCTCTATGCTGTTGATCCTACCTCACGTATGGATGGTATCCCAGATGCTAGAGACTTGACACCTGGTGATGGTATCAGGGCCATGATACTAGCGCTCCCTAAAAACGATCACAATCAGATCTTACTTGGCCTCAACGATCGCAATCCTGCATGGCATGACCTGTACACTGTGGATATTGCGACCGGTGACAAGCAACTAATTTTGAAAAATGACCAAGGGTTCAATGCTTATTATTTTGACAACGATTATAAAGTAAGTCTTGTAGGGAGATCACTGTCAGATGCAGGTACTGAGATCCTAAGATTAAAGGAAGGGAGTTGGACAACACTCATCAGGTGCAGTGGAGACGAGGGTCTAAGCATCCTAAAACATAAAGACGCTAACCACACTTACGTAAATACTAATGTAGGAGACCATGACCTTGGATACCTTGGCCTTCTTAATTTAGAAAATGGTCAGATAGAAGTATTAGAAAATGACCCCAACCAAAAAGTAGATTTCGGAAGTGCACTCTTCTCAGATCGAACAAATGAGTTAATAGGCACTTCGTATACGTTTGAAAAATCCATCATCTACTGGAGAGATAAAGACTTTGAAACTGATTATAATTGGTTGAAAGAAAAGTTTGATGATGCCGAGGTTAACTTTATGTCAGGCACCCATGATGAAAGAAAGTGGATCATAAGTGTAAATAGTGACGTGGATCCCGGCGCCACTTACTTTTTTAATAGAGATACAAAGGCTATAGACTTTCTCTACAGACCTCGACCAGATCTACCTATCAAGAATCTGAATCCTATGACACCCGTGTCATATAAAAGTATAGATGGACTTAGAATACACGGATACTTAACTCAACCTAAGTCGGGAGAAAAGTCTGCTGCCATCGTTATGCCACATGGTGGACCTTGGGTAAGGGATAGCTGGGGTTATCATTCTTATGCACAGTTTCTCTCTAACCGGGGATATCTCGTATTACAAGTCAACTACAGAGGCTCTACTGGATATGGGAAGTCGTTTTTGAATGCAGGTGATCTCGAATGGGGTCGACGCATGCAGGATGATTTAACATATGGGGTCAAGTATCTCGTCGATGAGATAGGATGTGATCCTAAGCGGATAGGTATATTAGGTGGAAGTTATGGTGGATACGCTACTCTCGCTGGACTCACCTTTACTCCAGATGTATACGCTTGTGGAGTATCTATCGTAGGACCTTCTAATCTCTTTACTCTTTTAGAGAGTATACCCGCCTACTGGGAATCAGCAAGAGCCATGTTTCACAAGCGCATGGGAGATCCTAATACCCACGAAGGTCAGACCTTGATGAAGGAGCGATCTCCTTTTTTCCATGCAGATAAAATCAAAGCACCTCTCCTAGTTGGCCAAGGCGACAACGACCCCAGAGTAAAAACAGCTGAGTCGGATCAGATAGTCGAGGCTATGCAAGCCCACAATCTCCCTGTAGAGTATCTGAATTTTCCAGATGAAGGACATGGCTTCGCCAATCCTCAAAATAGCATGGCTTTTCTCGCAGTGGTCGAAAAGTTCTTAGCTAAACATCTTGGAGGGAGATATCAGGAGGAGATATCTCCGAGTCATCAAGAGATTATTAAGAAGGTAACTGTTGTATAATAGAAAGACTTGTTATAGGCTTTATAAAACACAATAGCCTTGCACTACATCTGATTCTTGAATACCCAAAACCTTTGTAAGGTATAGTTCCAGCCAAGTGATACGATCAGGTCTGTGAGGAGTCTAGAAATCTTATAGTCTACTCTAAAGACTTCAGTAAATAAACTTGTTCCAACACTCTTGAATAAGATACTTCCAAAGAGAACAAGGAGGTACTTGTGGATCTGACTACTCATATGGTCCTTTTTTCCTTTAAAGGACCAATACCTGTTAATCATATAGTTCACCACGGCACCCACAAGGCCACCAAAGATGATGCCTATGACATAGTGCCATCCAAATACTTCTACACAGAGGAGCATGACACCATAATCTACAGCACCACCTACAAAAGCAGAGGCCTGAGCCTTACTAAAGGCTTTGACTTCATCAACAAACGTCACAGTCTTTAAGATAGTAAATCTAAATCGCGACTAGGTGGTCATTTTTTCTTCGATATCTCTTTTATCGCCCAACTTGAAGATCTTAAGAGAGTCGGTAAAATTGATAATCATCAAAGCTAGTGAGCCCACAAGGGCAAACTTCCAGAGCACACCCGGAAAGCATATCTCCGCAAGCATAAATACCGAGATAACAATCCTCAACTCTGTCGGTCCTAACAGGTGTGTATCGATCACATATTTATCAGCGATCTTATACCTCAGAAGAGCTAGAATCATCGACCCACCGTAGGCTACTACGAACAAAAAGGCTACAATCTTCCAATCCGTAAAGTAGATATAGAATCCAATACCAATGATACATGCAGAGATCCAGTCAGCATTGATGTCTAGTGCCCATCCGTACCACTTACGCGGTATACCACGGTAGTAGGCCAGTCTACCATCGAGGCTATCTCCAAACCACTGTATCGCAAATCCAAATACAGATAGTAGCAGCCAGTATGGATCCTTAGTAGCCTCAGAGAGGCCTATAGCTATGATCACACTACCTAGAATACCAGTAGTTGTGAGCATATCTGGATTTACCCAGCTTGGCATGATCCGACAGAAAAACTTGATAAGACGAGCTTCGCAGACCTTAAGGAGGTTTGTGCGCTTTCTGGAGTCAGCAGGTTTAGCGTTGTTCTGAGACATAGTTTTTAGCTTTAGTTCTTCTCAAAACGTCCTGCTCTTGATGGTTGTCTCTTATAGGATTGTTAAAGAGTATTTTAAAACTTTAAGA
>CAYYBR010000154.1:0-10175 GCA_964470035.1 uncultured Saprospiraceae bacterium | reverse complement strand
AGATAAAGCCGAGAGCATAAAAAGTAATATCACTTACGTAAATGAAATAAATCACTTCGAAAAGTGCGACTTAGTTATAGAGGCTATCGTAGAAGATCTTTCAATAAAGAAAAAGGTGTTTTCTGATCTTGAAGACGTGGTAAGTTCTGACTGTATCATTGCCTCCAATACTTCATCTCTTTCTATCACATCTCTTGCGGCAGCCTTATCAAAACCAGATCGATTTTTAGGGATACATTTTTTCAATCCAGCTCCGCTCATGAAGCTTGTTGAGATCATACCCGCCATCCAGTCAGATCAGAGCATAGTCGACCAAGCAAAGAGCATCATTGATAGCTGGGGAAAGCTGACCGTCCTCGCCAAGGATACTCCCGGCTTTATAGTTAATAAGGTGGCACGTCCATTTTACAGTGAAGCACTCAGGATCTACGAGGAAGGCATCGCAGATTTTGCAACGATAGACTGGGCTATGACTGAGCTCGGAGGTTTTAGAATGGGCCCATTCACCTTGATGGACTTCATAGGCAATGACGTCAACTACGTAGTCACCGAGACGGTATTCAAATCTTTCTATTACGATCCAAGATATAAGCCAGCCTTTACCCAAAAGAGATTATCAGAAGCCGGCTATCATGGTAGAAAGACAGGTCGAGGCTATTATAATTATAACGAAGACGCCGTCCAACCGAAGCCTCAGCAAGACGTGCAACTAGGCCAATACATAGTGGATCGTATCGTGGCCATGCTGATCAACGAAGCAGCAGACACCCTTCATCTGAGGATAGCAAGTAAGGAAGATATAGACATAGCCATGACAAAAGGAGTTAACTACCCTAAGGGCCTACTCCAATGGGCTGATGAAATAGGAATAACAGAATGTGCTCGGAGGATGGATGACCTATATGACGAGTATCATGAGGACAGATATCGGTGTAGTCCCATCTTAAGAAGAATGTCTAAAAGAGGAGAAACATTTTTCAATAAACGAGAGATTCATGTCTGACAATAATCATTTAGCGAAAGCTGTCTTTGAAAAAATGATGGAGAAAGACTACTGCAGCCAATGGTTAGGAGTAGAACCTATCCTCCTAGAAGAAGGCCACTGTAAAATTAAAATGAAAGTAAAAAGAGACATGCTCAATGGCTATGGCATATTGCACGGTGGTATAGCGTACACCTTTGCAGATAGTGCATTTGCATTTGCATCTAATTCTTATGGACGTATAGCGGTCTCTATCAATGGCAGTATGATCTACTCTAAGTCTGCTGTTGTAGATGAGGTATTATTTGCGGAAGCGAAAGCTCTCAATATCACCTACAAAACTGCAGACTTCGATGTGAATGTGATGAACGCCGAAGGAGAAATATATTATTACTTCAGAGGTACTGTCTACCGCAAGAGTGAAACCCTAATCAACCATACGGACTAACTAACAACAATCATGAAGGAAGCATATATCATAGATGGGGTCAGGACCCCGATAGGAAATTTTACAGGTACGCTATCCACTATAAGGACCGATGACTTGGGAGCATTAGTGATCTCCGAAGTTGTAAGAAGAAATCCAGGCATACCAAAAGAAGCATATGACGATGTCATCTTAGGATGTGCTAATCAGGCTGGAGAAGACAACAGGAATGTAGCGAGGATGTGTGCCCTCTTAGCCGGATTACCTTGGTCGGTGCCAGGAGAAACGGTCAATCGCCTCTGCTCTTCTGGGTTATCGGCGATCATCCATGCTAATCGAGCGATCAAGGCTGGTGATGGAGAAGTATTCATAGCTGGTGGAGTAGAGCATATGACACGAGGGCCATGGGTGATCTCTAAAGTTTCAAAAGCATACGGTCGTGATGCCAAGATGCATGATAGCAGCTTTGGGTGGCGCTTTGTCAATAATAAGATGTATGACATGTATGGTACTGATGGCATGGGCACCACTGCAGAAAATCTCGTAGACCTACATCACATAAGTCGCGAAGATCAAGATAAGTTTTCCTACTGGTCACAGATGAAGGCAGCAAAAGCTCAGCAAAGTGGTCGGCTGGCAAAAGAGATAGTAGCAGTCGAAATCCCTCAGCGAAAAAAGGATCCGATCATCTTTGAGCACGACGAGTTCATCAAACCTAACACGAGTTTAGAAGTACTGGGCAAACTCCGTACGGCATTTCGAAAACAGGATGACGGTGGGACTGTAACAGCAGGCAATGCCTCTGGACTCAACGATGGAGCAGCGGCCACCATCATCGCTTCAGAAGACGCTATCAAGAAATACGGCTTGCAACCCAAGGCAAAAATCTTGAGCTCTGCTGTAGTCGGTGTCGAACCAAGGATCATGGGAATCGGCCCAGTAGAAGCATCTAATAAAGCGCTTGCCAAGGCTGGCTTAAAAATGCAAGACATGGATGTCATCGAGTTGAATGAAGCCTTTGCTGCACAAGCTCTGGCCTGCACGCGTTCGTGGGGATTAGACGATGATGATCCAAGACTTAATCCAAACGGTGGTGCTATAGCTATCGGTCACCCGCTAGGAGTAACAGGTGCAAGATTAGCTCTTTCTGCAGCTCTTGAATTAGAACAAACCAATAAAAAATATGCCCTTGTCACTATGTGTGTCGGTGTGGGTCAAGGATATGCGGCGGTATTAGAAAGGGTATGATATCATTTTTACTAAAAAGAAATAAACAGCTATGAAAAAACTTGGCAACTACGTCTTAGGCAAATGGACAGAAGGTGACGGTGATGGAGCCCCACTCTATAATGCAGTGACAGGAGAAGTAGTTTCTTTGGCTACTACAAGCGGTCTTGACTTTGGAGAGGTCTTAAGCTATGGGCGAAAAACGGGAAGCCCAGCATTGAGAAAAATGACCTTCCAACAGCGCGGGCAGATGCTCAAAAAACTGGCCTTATATCTCACTAAGAGAAAAGAACAATTCTATGAAGTGAGCTACCAGACAGGAGCAACCAGGGCCGATAGTTGGGTGGACATAGAAGGTGGCTTTGGTAACCTCTTTGCCAATGCATCCCTGAGAAAAGAATTTACGAGTCAGGCCTTTCATGTAGATGGAAATTCTATCGACCTATCAAGAGGCGGAAGCTTTATGGCACAACATATTATGGTGCCGAAGAGAGGTGTGGCTATACACATCAATGCCTTCAACTTCCCAGTATGGGGTATGCTCGAAAAATGCGCTGTCAACTGGATGGCCGGCATGGCCGCTGTAGTAAAACCCGCAACTGCCACCTCTTATCTTACAGAAGCTGTAGTACAAGAAATCATCAAGTCAGGTATCCTGCCAGAAGGAGCCTTGCAACTGATATGTGGATCTGCGAGAAGTATACTTGATACGGTAGAGTCTCAAGATGTAGTCACCTTCACAGGTTCTGCCGATACGGGTCGATTACTTAAAAGTCATCAACGTATTATCAATGAAGCCGTACCCTTTAATATGGAAGCGGATAGTTTGAACTGCTCCGTTCTTGGACCAGATGCAACACCGAACTCTCCAGAATTCAAACTTTTCGTGAAGGAGGTCAGAAAAGAAATGACGTCTAAATGTGGTCAGAAGTGCACGGCTATAAGACGAGTTATAGTACCCGAGCATCTGATCGAAGATGTACAAATCGCTCTAGGCAAAGAGCTTGGACGCATAGCCATAGGCAACCCTACCACCGAGGGAGTTCGCATGGGTGCGCTTGCCAGCAAGGCTCAAGTTCAAGAAGTGATAGATAGGGTTACGGATATTTCTAAGACAGCAGAGATCGTCTATGGTAGTTTGGATGCTATCGAACTCATCGACGCTGACTTTGACAAAGGAGCCTTTCTAAGTCCTATACTTATGTTAGAAAAAGAGCCCTTTAAGAATACTGCAGTGCATGATGTTGAGGCGTTCGGTCCAGTCAGTACTTTGATGCCTTATAAAGATCTAGACGAAGCTATAGAGTTATCACAAATGGGTAAGGGCTCCTTGTGTTGTTCGATAGCTACTTACGATGATGATATAGCACGAGAGTTTGTTATCGGTGCGGCGAGTCATCATGGCCGGATCTTAGTTTTGAATCGAGAGAATGCCAAGCAGAGTACTGGACACGGTTCTCCCCTACCTACGTTAGTCCATGGTGGACCAGGGCGCGCTGGCGGTGGTGAAGAGATGGGTGGCATGCGTGGTATCAAGCACTATCTACAGCGTTGTGCAGTCCAAGGGTCTCCTACGACTCTTACTGCCGTGACAGGTATCTATCAGCCGGGAGCTAGAGTAGTGGAAGCCGAAAAGCATCCATTCAAATATCACTTTGAAGATATACAACCGGGCATGTCCATACTGACCCATAAAAGGACTATGACGGACTCAGATATTCAAAATTTTGCTAACCTCACTTGGGATGTATTCTACGCTCATACAGATATTACTTCTTTAAAAGGATCCATATTTGAAAAAAGAGCTGCACACGGATATTTTATCTTGGCCGCTGCAGCAGGCTTGTTTGTCCATCCTTCTAAAGGCCCTGTAGGAGCCAACTATGGTATCGACGAATGTAGATTTATCAGACCTATCTATCATAATGATACCATCCAGGTACGTCTTACTTGTAAAGAGAAGATAGATCGAGATACAGCAGGCAAATCCCATCCTTCAGGTGTGGTCAAATGGTATGAAGAAGTCTTTGATCAAGATGGCGAACTGGTAGCGATGGCTACTATACTTACGTTAGTTCAAAAGAAGAATCCGTTTCCAAAATTTGATAAATCATTTGTACAAGCAGCACTCAACAATCTTACTGACGAAACACAGCCATCATGGGGTACGATGACTCCACACCACATGGTGGAGCATTTAGAATGGTTTTGCCAGATAGCATTAGGCACCATAGTGGCTGACCAGATCACTCCAGAAAAACATATACCCAAGTTACAAGCGTCACTTTACGATTATGGGACGCTGCCTAAAAACTTTGAGCACCCGCTGCTACGCAAAGGGGAGCTCGAGGATCTTAGGTATCCGGATTTGGATAGTGCTAAAGAAGCCCTCATCAGAGCACTGGAGGATGTCGATGCCATATTCAAAGCGGATTCTTCAGCTACTGTGCCTAACCCAGTATTTGGTGATCTTAATGAGTATGATTGGGAGTTATACAATACTAAGCACGCCTACCACCACTTCACTCAATTTAATTTGATATAGAGTTATGGACGTTTCAGAGGGAGAAGGGTACGTAAAGTCAAGCATGCTGAAAGAACGTCTTTTAGAAATTGAGTTCTTTCACCCGAAACATAATTCGCTACCAGGGAATATCTTATCCGAGCTAGCGGGTACAATTGAAAAGGCTGGTAATGACCCAGATGTACAAGTCATCATCTTAAAAAGTGGTGGCAATAGAACGTTTTGTGCAGGAGCGAGTTTTGATGAACTTGTAAGTATCAATGATTTTCCAACTGGCAAAAAGTTCTTTATGGGCTTTGCTAACGTTATCAATGCTTGTAGAAAATGCCCGAAGCTAATCATCGGTAGAATTCAAGGAGCTGCTGTTGGTGGTGGTGTGGGAGTAGCCAGCGCAGTGGACTATAGTCTCGCTACTAAATATGCGAAGATCAAACTAAGTGAACTCAATGTAGGGATAGGACCATTTGTAGTGGGGCCCGCAGTGCAGCGCAAAATTGGAATTTCGGCGATGAGCCAACTGGCAATAGATGCTGACACTTTTCAAAGTGCGCAGTGGGCCAAATCGAAAGGCTTATATGCAGACATTTACGAAAGTGCAGAAGAGTTAGATACCGCTGTCCTCCGTCTCGCTGACTACTTGCTAGGTACAAATCCAGAAGCGCAATCTATGCTGAAGAGGGTCTTCTGGGAAGATTGTGATCACTGGGATGAATTACTTGCGCTCCGTGCAGAAAAAAGTGGACAGCTCGTGCTTTCAACATTTACTAAGGAGGCCCTTGCAAAATTCTCATAGTCATGGTTTATGAATTCAAAGGGTTTATACCAGTTGTTCATCCTTCTTCCTTTATTCATCCTCAAGCAGTTGTAACTGGCAATGTTATCATCGGCAAAGATGTATATATCGGACCAGGTGCTGCATTGCGAGGAGATTGGGGGGCGATCATAATCGAGGACGGTTGTAATGTGCAAGAGAACTGTACGATCCACATGTTTCCTGGGACTACTGTTTTACTCAAGGAGTCAGCACATATCGGACATGGTGCCATCATACATGGAGCGACTATAGGAAGGAATGTACTGGTCGGCATGAATAGTGTAATCATGGATGATGTCGTCATCGGAGATGAGAGTATCATAGGTGCATTGAGCTTTGTTAAAAAGGGTGACTATCCTCGTAGAAGCATCATAGCGGGCAATCCTGCAAGAGTAGTCAAAGAGGTCAGTGATAAAATGATAAATTGGAAAACCAAAGGCACCCAACTTTATCAGACTCTTCCTGGAGAATGCCGTGAGCATCTAAGACCTGTAGAACCTCTCTCGGAAGTCCCAGAAAACAGACCGGCACAAGAATCTTTATACCAGACTTGGAATGAAGTAAAGGGTAAATAAAGAATGATCAACGAAACGCACTTGGTATGTATAACAAAGACATAGAGTCCTTACCGCTCGATGATTTGCGCAAGCTCCAAAGTGAGCGACTACAAGTGATGCTCAATAGGCAATATCGACATGTGCCATTCTACAAAAAGGTTTTTGATGAATCGGGCATCGACATCAACGCGATTAGCCGAATAGAGGATATCCACCGACTACCCTTTACCTACAAGACAGACCTTAGAGCCAACTATCCTTATGAACTCTCAGCTGTGCCCGAGTCGCAATTCGCACGTATACATGCTTCAAGCGGTACAACAGGTAGACCTACAGTCGTCACTTACACTAATCATGACCTAGAGATATTCTCGGAAGTGGTTGCTAGATCACTTTACGCTGCAGGAGCTCGGCCAGGTATGAAGATTCATAACGCTTATGGTTATGGGTTATTCACTGGAGGACTTGGTATCCATGGAGGCGCAGAGAAGATGGGATTAGCAGTCATACCTGTATCCGGCGGGATGACAGAACGACAACTCACCATACTCCAAGACTTTAAGCCTGATGTCATCACCTGTACTCCATCCTATGGCCAAACGCTGGCTGAAAAATGCAAAGAAAAAGGTATCGATACGGCTCAGCTGTCGGTCAAATATGCCGTCATCGGAGCGGAGCCTTGGACAGAAGCTGTCAGAAAAGATATAGAGGCGGGGCTCAATGTCAAGGCAACTAACATATATGGGCTAAGTGAAATCATCGGCCCTGGAGTATCTCAAGAAGATGTGGACGAGAAGGGATCAGGAAGCTATATCTGGGAGGATCACTTCTATCCAGAGATAGTCGATAAAGACACGAAAGAACCACTGCCCTATGGCGACGAAGGTGTACTTGTGTTCACTACCTTAACCAAAGAGGCGATGCCCTTATGTAGATACTGGACTAATGATATCTGTACACTTCATTATGATCCTAATGGCAAACGATCTCATATCAAGATGGGAGATATCAAGGGTAGAGCCGATGACATGTTGATCATCAGAGGTGTTAATCTCTTCCACACCCAAGTAGAGTCCGTCATAGAGCAAGTACCACAACTAGCAGCACAATACCAGTTAATCGTCAGCAATGACGGAGGTATGGATAAGGTATCCGTCAAAGTAGAAAAGGATAGCCCCTTGCAAGAGGACTATGATCTACTCTCATCTGTCCGCCAATCAGAGATCAATCGCGAACTTCAGCAACACCTATCAGGTAAAATTAAAGATACTATAGGTCTATCGATGTCAGTCGAGGTTGTCAACAACGGAGATATTCCTAGGAGTGCAGGTGGCAAGCTCAGCCGTATAGTGGATCAAAGAAAAAAATAGATACAAGTGCAGATCAATGACTGCTCACCACCAAGGTGAATTGCTTTGTATGATCTGTCTCAACAGGCTCGCCTATAGGTTGATCAAACAGACGTAACAGGTTATTTCCTGCCAAGTCTTCTAATAACGGTGCTAAGTATATAGTGTAAGAGCCAACTTCCCAGTTCTCCTCAGGAATGAACGAGATCATCTTATCAACGCTATCATATTGTAAGGTGCCTACTACCCTACTTCCCTTAAAGGATATACTAATGGCATCCGTCAGACTTCCATAATCTAACTGTTCAGATAAGGCGATCTCTAGTGGTTCGATAGTATGCGCTTTTAGATCGGCAATCTTCCAGTCCTCTATAGAAGGCTTCACTCTATCCGCAACAGTAGTCCTAAAGGTATGTGTGATGTCGCTACCCATGGCCACGCCCTCTACATCTTTCAAAGCACCATCAATACGCAAGGTATATAGGTGATCCGCTTGAAAAACGCTGCCCAAATGATGATTAGGTCCTAAGAGTTGCTTCTGGCGCCCTGGCTCAACCCATATCGTCAGTAGTGTCCCATCTTGAGACAACAAAGGTGCCCGAAGGTCTAATATGGAGCGATCTATCTCCTGCCCATCCTGATCTAAAAAATGGATGTGATCATAGATCTTAACTGGGTTAACAGGCCGAGAAAAATGCACATACCACTTTAAGATATTATTGGGTACCTCACTGGATGATGGATAGATATCAAGCACTTCTATAGTCTCATAGCTTGTCGCCTTCTCTATCTCAAAATGAAGAAACTGCCCATCACAAAATAAGGTGTATGGAGTGCCTTGGTTAAAGGGAACCAAAGGTTTGAAGGTGACTAAGTTGGCGTCCCTATGCTTGATACCAATAATCGCAGATCCATCAAAATCTTCGTCATACGATGTGATTTGACCTTTGAGGATCTTGAAATCCGAAGATCCACATTCTGTGGACAAAGTGATATGCGACACACCGAGCTCTAGGATTTCTTGAGGCCTCTGAGCTTGCCCCTCCAGAATAAAGATCGTGAGCAGTGCACTACACCATAGTGCTCTCCATGAAAGTAGTATGCCTATAGCCAACGATTATTACTTGTCTTAAGTCCTAAGACACCATTCGCGTCACGTTGTATCATGACAAAAGTAGACTCGTTCAACTTGTCAAGCTGTTGGACATTTACAAATGGTAAATTGATGAAGTCCACACCTGCCGTTCCAGCTCTCTCAACTACTGGGTCGCTTAGGGAATCACCAAAGCCCTCGATGTTGGACACTTTGATTTTCATCAACGCTCTATTCGAATTAGCCATCAGTACATATCGCTCACCTTCTTTTTCCATCTCTATGATATCAAGCGGTGTATTCCAATTACCCAGCTCAGCAACAGTTTTTCCTTTAGCGTGAGCACCATTTTTCAATTCACTCATCGGAAATACAACTAGCGGCGTACATGTATAACTCGCTAATATCTGTGCCTTGCCATTGATCGTGATCGGCATGAATGTCTTGATAGGCGAATGTGTCTCATATTTGCCATGAGCGGCATGATATATCTCTAATGAACTTTGCATGTTATCCTCGTCAAAAGGAAAGGAAATCGCTCTGAACGTAGAAGCAAATTCTGCATTACTCAAACCACTCACCATCACCTTGCCCTCAGCGTATCTAAGATCTGATATGGCCCACTTTCGTAAATCTCTACCACGTCGATCCTTAGCATCTGCGGCGATTGCATTATCGAGAACTGTCTTAGAATAACTTACCTGGTTGATATCGATTGGCTCAAGAGTATTGTTATTCACTAGGAAGAGTAATGATTTACCAGAACTATGATTAACTGCTATATATACATTTTCGTTGGAAGGGTCTACAGCAAGATCTACTACCTGTATCTGATCAATCTCAGAACCAAGTATCCTACCAAGCTCTTCTTCTAGATCAGCTATAGCCATTTTTTCATTCTGTGCTTTCTGCTGACTTGACAAATCGATCGCAACTACTTGCGCCGCGTCACTATCTCCTACAAATAAGATACTCTCAGGTCCAAATGCCAAAGCATGGACACTCTTAATCTCAGGATCTCCAAATACAAAATCTTCTGTGAAGCTGTCAGATGCGAATATCGATGTAGATAACAACGTAGTCAGAAGGAGTAGAATAAACTGTTTCATAGCTAATATTTATGCGTTAGATGTGTTAGTCCAAAGTTAAACCATGATATGAGAGTAAGGTTGATGGATTGCGGACAGTATTTTGTTTAAATT